>CAZEFG010000452.1:0-1503 GCA_964511355.1 uncultured Iamiaceae bacterium | reverse complement strand
GAGATCCAGCGCAACATCATCGGCGACCGGGTGCTCGGTCTGCCCCGCGAGCCCGATCCCTTCAAGGGTCAGCCCTGGAAGGACGTCCCCCGCAACTAACCCGCGGGGGAGTGGCACCGCCAGCGGCTCAGGGGTAACGCCCCTGAGCCCGGCGGATGCGCCGGGAGTCGCGGGTGGCCAACACCACGATGGCCAACAGGCCGAGGCCGATCAGCGCGAACACCATGTACTGCTGCCAGCCGCCGGGGTCGTTGGCCGAGTCGGGGGCCTGACCACTGTCGGGGCGGGGCAGGATGTTGCCCGCCGACGAAGGGCCCTCGGTGGTGACCTCGGTGGTGGTGCTCTCGTCTTGAGCCGCTGCGGTCGAGCCAAGTCCGGCTACCGCCACGAGAGCCAGCAGCCCGACCGCAATGGTCCGGGCCACATCGGTGACGTATCGGCGCGAGGACACAAGGTTGGCCATGTACCGATCTTCGCACGCGTCACCTACAGGTGTCCCACCAGGGCCCTGCCAAGATGTAGCGGTGAAGAACTGGTCGGTGCTGGAGAAGGTTCTGGCCGCTGTGGCGGTGGTCGTGTTTCTCGGGGTGGCGATCCTCGGCGTCGTGGCTTGGCGATCCGACGATGGGGAGGCTCTGCCCGACGGGTGCGAGGGGTCCTCCCACGAGTCAGACATCGAGGCCGACGCCAGCCCGGTCGATGCGCTGCGGGTCTTCGTCCAGAGCCGCACCGACTTCCCGATCGACGACAGCTGGGTCCTCGAATCCGACACCGACGGCAACTACGTCTTCGTGAGCGACGAGGGCGGCCACTTCGAGGTCGAGATCTCCTCGGGTTTGGTGCGTCGCTACATGAAGTGCCCCGACGGCTGACCTGCGAGGGGGCGGCCCCCGGCCGTCATCCGCCGCTGTAGGCGACCAGGGGGTCCTCTACCGGCTCGAGAGAGTCGGGGTGGTCTACCCAGCCCTCGGGCAGAACGAGTCGAGCCATGGCATCGGTGCGACCCCGCGGTGCTCGAATGGCATCAGGCAGGACACGCAGCTCGGGGTCCAAGCGGGCGATGACCGCACCAACGTCGGCTGCGGTCGACACCGTGCCGGCCAGCCGCCGGGTATCGGCGCCCACCGGGTAGCCCTGCAGGTACCAACGCAGGTGCTTACGGAGGCGGGTCACGGCCCTTGTCTCGTCGCCATGCCATTCGAGCGACAGATCGAGGTGGCGCTCGATGACGGGGGCGAGGTCGCCCAGGCGGGGTGGCCCGAGAGGCTCCTCGCCGGCGAAGACCCGGGCCAGATCGGCGAACAGCCATGGCCGACCCAGACAGCCTCGACCGATGACCACGCCTTCGCATCCCGTTACGGTCATCATGCGGACGGCATCGTCGGCCGACCAGATGTCGCCGTTGCCGAGCACCGGGACCTCGGCGGGGAGTTCGTCGCGCAGGCGGGCGATCGCCGACCAGTCGGCGGTCCCCGCGTAGCCCTGGATGGCGGTGCGGGCGTG
>CAZEFG010000451.1:0-1523 GCA_964511355.1 uncultured Iamiaceae bacterium | reverse complement strand
TGTCCATGGCCATGCGGGGCATGCCGAGGGTCAACACGTTGAGGACCTGGGTCTCGCCCCGCTGGAACAGCGCGGAACCGTGGGCGGTGGGCAGTAGCCCGACCTGGGACGTGATCGCCCGAATATCGGTGGGGCCACGGCCGTCGATGCGGACGCCGTCTTCGACGATACGACGACGGATGACCGTCTTGGTGAGCGCCTTGATGGCGGAGCTGACCTCGCGCTCGCGGCCTTCGAATTCGGCGGCGAGCGCTTCCTTGATCTCGTCGCGGATGGCGTCGTTGGCGCTGTTGCGCTCGGTCTTGTCGACGATGATGTTGGCTTCGGCCAGCTTGGCTTCGCCCAGCTCGGAGACCCGGGCGAAGACGTCGTCGCCGTAGTCGGCGGCGGCGGCGAACGGCAGCGGCTCGCGCACACCGGCGGCGGCCACGAGCTCACGCTGGAGGGCGATCGACTCGCGGATCCAGGTCTTGGAAGCTTCGAGACCTTCGGCAATGACCTCTTCGGTGACCTTGGGGGCACCATTCTCGTAGTAGCGCCAGGCGTCTTCGGTGCCACCGGCTTCGACCATCATGACGGCGATGTCGCTGCCGTCGGCGGTCTCACGGCCCGCCACCACCAGCTCGAAGGTCGACTCGTCGCCCTCCTGGTAGGTGGGGTGCGGCAGCCATGTGCCCTCGGTGGTGTAGGCGAGGCGCACCGCGCCGATCGGGCCCTCGAAGGGGATGCCCGAAATCATGAGCGAAGCGCTGGCCGCGTTGATGGCCAGCACGTCGTGGGGGTTCTCCATGTCGACACCGAGCACCGTGCCGATGACCTGGGTCTCGTTGCGGTAGCCCTCGGCGAACGAAGGACGCAGCGGACGGTCGATGAGGCGACAGGTGAGGATCGCCTCGTCGGAGGGACGCCCCTCCTTGCGGAACACCGAGCCGGGGATGATGCCGGCGGCGTAGCGCTTCTCTTCAATGTCGACGGTGAGGGGGAAGAAGTCGATGCCGTCGCGGGTCGACTTCTCGGCATTGGCGGTGACGAGGATCTTGGTGCCCTCGAGGGTGGCGACCACTGCGCCCTGGCTCTGGGGAGCGAGCAAGCCGGTCTCGAAGGTGATCGACTTGTCGGTGCCTGAAATCGGAGTGGTTACAGAAATTGGTTCGGCCATGTCTGGCTCCTCTCGGGGCCAATGCCCCGCTCTGAGGCAGCGGGCCAGTTCCCAGATGTGACGCCCCCGACCGTTGGTTCGGCCTGAGGGATTCACAACTGGCAGCTGACCGTGCCGCCATTGATGATGTCGGCTCCGCCGGATGGTGGAGCGTCATATGTGCCTCGGGCGGCCCACGAGGGGCCGCCCGAGGCGAGAATTTGTCAGCGGCGCAAGCCGAGCTTGGCGATGATCGCCCGGTAGCGCTCGATGTCGTTCTTCTTGACGTAGTCGAGCATACGGCGGCGCCGGCCCACCAGCATCAATAGGCCGCGGCGACTGTGGTGGTCCTTCTTGTGGACCTTCAGGTGCTCGGTGAGGTGGT
>CAZEFG010000450.1:0-1529 GCA_964511355.1 uncultured Iamiaceae bacterium | reverse complement strand
GCCAGCTTCTGGCCCGACCTGCAGCGGGCTGTGCAGGAAGCCAACCTGCCCTATGAAGACGAACCGGTGCTCGCCGCCCTGTGGGACTTGGTGTGGGCAGGACTGGTCACCAACGACTCCTTCGTGCCCCTGCGCAACCTGGCCTCTCGCACCGGTCGCCGCACTGCGGGAGCCGCCGCTCGTTCGCGCCGGGGCCGCCCCGGTCGCCTCACCCGTACCGGTCCCCCGGCTGCCGCTGGGCGCTGGTCGCTGACCGAGCCCCTCCTCCGGCCCCGCCCCGCTCCCACCGAAGCCGCCCACGCCCGGGCTCAGCAACTGCTCGACCGCTACGGCGTGCTCACCCGCGAGGCCGCTCTGGGTGAAGGAGCCGAAGGTGGCTTCGCCGGGGTTTACCCGATCCTGCAGGCGTTCGAGGACCGGGGCCAGGTGCGCCGCGGCTACTTCGTGGCCGGTCTCGGCGCTGCTCAGTTCGCCCTGCCCGGTGCGGTCGACCGCCTGCGTGCGGTACGAGACCGTCCCGAGGAGACCGACCCCGACGCCATCCCCCAGATCCTGACCCTCGCCGCCACCGACCCCGCCCAGCCCTATGGCGCCGCCGTGGGCTGGCCCGCCACCACGGGCTCCACGCCCATCGACGGGCCCACTGGAGCTGCGGCGGCCACCAAACCGGTGCCCTCCGGCCGCCCTGCCCGCGCCGCAGGAGCCTTCGTGATCCTCGCCGACGGAGAGCCCGTCGCCTACCTCGAACGCGGCGGCCGCTCGGTCCTCACCTTCCCCGACCACGAGCGCGCCGACTGGCCTGCCGCTCTCGCAGCGCTTATCGACCGGGGCCGGTTCCGGAGCCTCGAGATCGCCAAGGTCGACGGCGAACCCGTCGCCAACACCTCCCACGCCGAACGCCTGGCCGCCGCCGGCTTCGTCCCCGGCTACCGCGGCATGATCCGCCGCCACGACCGCCGTTAATCGCAGGATCCGATCGCTAGGCGATCGGATCCTGCGAACATTCACTCGGCAGGCCGCACGAAAACGACGAGGTCCGAGGAGCTGGTGCCCCTCGGACCTCTGTCGGGTGGGAGTCGAGACTGAATAGCTCACCGGGGCCTGCGGGGCCTCGGTGAGCCAGGATCACATGCGGCGTTCGGCCTCGTCGCGAATCTCCTCGCGGACGTTCTCGCCCGCTTCCATTGCCCTTTCACGGGCCGCGTCGGTCGCTTCCCGTGCCTCGTCGCGCACGTCTTCCATGGCGCCGTGTGCCTCTTCCTTCACGTGTTCGGCGGCCTCGCCCGCCCGCTCGCGCACGGTGTCGGTCACCGTATGGGCCGACTCCGACATGGCATCGCGCACCGGCTCCTGCAGGTCGTGCTGAAGCTGGCGGGTGGCCCGCTTCTCGGTCTCGCTGCTGGGAGCCAGAGCACCCACCAGCAACCCCGCTCCGAAAGCGGCGATGCCGGTGAGCAGCGGCTTGTCCCGGGCGGTGTCGGTCGCGGTGTGCATCATGCGCCGCCCCCGCCCCTTGGCCTCGTCGGCCA
>CAZEFG010000449.1:0-1536 GCA_964511355.1 uncultured Iamiaceae bacterium | reverse complement strand
AGGGGAGTGGCTCTACCACCTCGACGCCTTGGGCTTTCCGATCGACTGGTGTGTGCGGATCGCATCTGTCCCCAACGCCGAGGCTCAGATCAAGGTACGCCGCCAGGCCCGTCAGTTGATCGGCCAGGTCGACGAGTACGACGGAGAGGTTTCCGGTGCGCCCCCGTCGCTCGCTGAGGCCATCGCCGCGGTGGACCGGGAACGCTCTGAGCTGTCGGCCAACCCGGCCGAACCCGAACTGCAGGCCACGATCTTGTTCTCGATCGCCGCCGACAACCTGCCCGACCTCGAAGACCGGGCCCAAGCCATCGCGTCGCTGGTCGAACCCCACGAGTACGGCCTCGGGCGCCCCACCGGCGGACAGGTCGCTCTCACCCGCTCGATGCTTCCCGGCACGACCGCCGCGCCGGTGTGTCGGGACTACACCCAGTTCCTGTTACCCGGCGACCTCGCCGCCGGAGCCCCATTCTGTGGGCCCGACGTCGGTGACCCCGCCGGTCTGTTGCTCGGGGTTTCCCTCGACGGGGGTGCCCCGACCCCGGTGCTGGTCGACCCCAGCTACGGGCCCCGGGTGGGCCGCACCGCGTCGCTGGCCGCGGTTGGGGCGCTGGGTTCGGGCAAGAGCTACTTCTTGAAGCGCATGTGCTGGGACACCATCGCCCGGGGCGGCCAGGTGGTGACCATCGACCGGACCTCCCGAGGCGAATACGTCCAGTTCGCCAAGGTCGCTCCCGGCCGAGCCCAGATCATCAGTCTCAGCACCGACTCCAACGTGTGTCTCGATCCGTTGCGGACCTTCGCCGGTGAGGACCGGATCAACGTCACCCTGGGCTTCCTGTCTTTGCTGGCGGGTTGTTCGGCCCAAAGCGACGAGGGCGCAGCCCTGGCCGACGCCGTGCACACCGTGGCTGCCCGCCCCGATGGTCGCCTCGTCGACGTCGTCGACGAACTGCACCGTCTCGCTGCCGATGCCACCAACCCCGATGACACCGCCCGCTCCTTGGCCCGCCGCCTCGACCACTACCGCCGTATCGGTATCGGCCGCCTCGCGTTCGGCGACGGCGAACCGGTGTCCTTCGACGCGGATTTCATCGTGTTCTGGGCCCCGCACTTGTCGCTGCCTGACCGGGACACATTGATGTCAGAGCATCTGGCCCGCCAGATGCTGCCCGAACAGATCGTGGGCCACGCCCTGATCTATCTGGTCGCAGCCGTCGGCCGCCAGGTCGTGTTCAGTGACCCCACCCGCTTTGGGGCGGCGCTCTATGACGAGGCGTGGGCGCTGTTGGGCTCGCCCCACGGTCAACGCCTGCTGTTGGAAGGTGTGCGCGATGGCCGCAAGCACAACGGTGCGATCTGGTTGGCCTCCCAGCATCCCCACGACCTCGGATCGGGGGAACTGGTCGACTTGTTGGGCCCTCGTTTTGTGTTCCGCCAGTCCGCCGGTGCGATCGAAGCAGCGTGTGAGCTCTTGGCGGTCGATCCCGACGGCGACGCGGCTGCGGTCCTGCAGGCTGGGCTACACCCCGGCCAGTG
>CAZEFG010000448.1:0-1553 GCA_964511355.1 uncultured Iamiaceae bacterium | reverse complement strand
GCATCCCGGCGAACCAGGCCAGGCAGCTACAAGAAGTGCCGACCGAACGCCTCACGGCGGCCGCGGCCGCGGTGCGTGGACGTTTCGCGCCGACCATCGACGGGGTCGTCTTCGATGGCCACCCGTGGGACCCTGCGGCGCCTGCCCTTTCGGCTTCGGTGCCGCTCATGATCGGCACCTGTCGCACCGAGCTATCGAACCAGGTCGGCTCGATGGACCCCACCAGCTTCGACATCACCGATGCCGACCTGCCCGACCGGCTGGCGCGGTACGTGCCCGCCGACGATGTCGACAAGTTGATCGACACGGTCCGCCGATCGGTGCCGGACGCTCCGGCACCCGAGGTCTTCTTCACCATCGCCTCGGCTCGGGGCTATTGGCTCGACAGCGTGCTCCAGACCGAACGCAAGGCCGCCCAGGCCGGGGCACCCGTGTATTCATACCGGCTGATGTGGCGTACCCCGGTCGAGGGCGGACGCCGGATCAGCCCCCATTCACTCGACCTGCCGTTCGTGTTCGACAACGTGGCGGTGGCCCCCGACATGGTGGGCGAAGCGACGGAGGAGACGGCGGCTCTGGCCGCGGCCATGAGCGAGGCGTGGATCGCTTTCGCCCGCGCCGGTGACCCCAATCATCCAGGCCTCGACTCCTGGAACCCCTACGACCTCGACCGTCGGACCGTCATGTTGTTCGATTCCGACCCCCGTGCCGTCGACGATCCGCACCGCGACGAGCGCCTGGCCATGTCGCGCTATCCCACCCAACAGCAGCGCGGCATCCTGCACCGCTGAGCCCCGAGGAGATTCCATGGAGATCATCGACCAGACCGCCACCGATGGCGTGGTGCGTCGCCGCTTCGACCTCGAAGTCGAGGGCCAGCGCGTTCCGGGTGTGCACTGGTGGCCCGAGGCCGTCGGGCGCGCCGGCGTCACCGCCACCATCCTCATCGGCCACGGCGGCTTCCAGGACAAAGAGGCTCCCAACATCGTCGAGATGGCCCGGCAGTTCGCCATCGAGCACGGCTACGCCACCATCGCCCTCGATGCCCCCGGACACGGCGAACGTCGTACCGACGAGCAGATCCAGCAGCAGGAGGAGACCCTGCGCCGCTTGCGATCGAACGGGGTCGACGACGAGATGAAGCGGGCGCGCGATCGTGCCGTGGGTGCCACTCCGCCAGCCGCCGACGGTGCGCCGAAGGCCGCGCCTCAGGGTAATCCCACCCGGTTGCCGCGGATGTCGCGCGAGTGGGTGAGCCTGCTCGACCAGCTCGAAGCGGACCCCGAGGCATCGACGGGCCCCTACGGGTACTGGGGTGTGTCGATGGGGGCCCGCTATGGCATTCCGTTGGTGGCCAATGAGCCCCGTATCAGCTGCGCGGTCCTCGGCCTGTTCGGGCTGATGCCCGACCCTGCCTTCAAGGCCACGGTCGAGTCGATCTCGATCCCGTTGCTCTTCCTGTTCCAGTACCACGACGAGTTGATGACCCCCGAGTCGGGCCTGGCCTTGTTCGAGGCGTTCGGCTCGACCGAGAAGACCATGCACATCAACCC
>CAZEFG010000447.1:0-1555 GCA_964511355.1 uncultured Iamiaceae bacterium | reverse complement strand
AGCACGCGCTCGGGCTCCACGCCGGACCGCACCGCCACCTCGACTACGAGAAGGCGGCGTCGGCCATCTTCACCGAGCCTGAGATCGCCGACGTCGGCTTGGCCGAAGCCGATGCGTTCGCTGAGGGACGCAAGATCCGGGTCACCAAGGTGCCGTTCTCGTCCAGCGCCAAGGCTCTGATCAACGACGACCCGCGCGGGTTCGTGAAGCTGGTGTCTGACCCCGCCACCGGGGTGGTCCTCGGCGGGTCGATCGTGGGCAAGCACGCCGCTGAGTTGATCTCGGTGGTGGCCCTGGCGGTCACCGCGGGGCTCACGGTTACCGACATGGCCGAAAGCCTGCTGGTGCACCCAGCACTCGCCGAAGCCCTGGCCGAGGCGGCCGAATGAGCGATCACCCTGACCTGCCCGACGACCCCTCATTCGACGACCCTTCCTTCGACGACCCTTCCTTCGACGAAGCCGATCCCGACGCGCCCCTGGGCTCGGTCCCACCGCCCCCTGCCTCCTCGTCACTTCCCGAGTCGGGTCCGGGATCACTGGCGCCGTTGTGGGCTCGGGCCGTCGCTCGTACCGTCGACCTGTTCATCGTGTTCGCGGCGGCATCGATCGTGCTCAACGCCACTGGGGTCGTCGAGATGGTCGACGAGGAAGTGGTCACGTCGAACCCCTTCGTCGCCTTGCTCGTCCTGTTCGGCGTGTGGGGCCTCTACGAGGTCGCCGGCACGGTGGGTCAGAGCCGCATGGTCGGCAAGTTGCTCATGGGTCTGCGGGTCCGCACCGTCGAGGCCGATCGATCACCCAAGCTCAGCCAACTCGTGCGACGCTGGCTGTTGCCCGCCATAACCGTGTTGGTGCCGCTCGGCAGCTTCCAGTTCCTGGTCGTGGCCATGGTGTATCTGTCGGCTCTTCTCACGCCCCAGATGCAGGGCTTCCACGACCGCTGGGCCAAGACCCTCGTAGTCCGCGCCCGCTGACCTCTCTCCCCGCCGCCAACTTCTCGCCGTTTTCGGTGGTAATCGTCGAAAATGGCCTGAAGTTTGCTCGGGAAGGGTGAAGGAAGGGCGGGGGAGTCGGTCAGTCGATTTCGGCGACGATGTCGCCGGAGCCGACGGAGTCGCCGACCGAGACCTTGATGGCGCTGATGGTGCCAGCCTTCTCGGCGGTGATGTTGTTTTCCATCTTCATGGCTTCGAGCACCACGACCGGTTGGCCGAGCTCCACCTCCTGGCCGACCTCGACCAGGATCTTGACGATCGTGCCCTGCATGGGGACGGTGACCTTGCCGGCGTCGGCGGCGCCACCACCACTACCGCCGGAGCCCCCGCTGCGCTTGGGCCGACTGGCCTTGCCCTTACCGGCCGGGGCCACGGCCCCGATCTGGCTTTCGGGCACGAAGACCGACACCGAAAAGCGGCGGCCGTTGACCTCGACGTCGACATCCCGGCGAACCTTGGGCTCGGGGGCCTCTTCGCCTTCGGCCACCGGCGCCGCAGCCGGCGCAGCGGTACTCGACAGGTCGAGGGTCTCCTCGACCCACTTGGTGGAGTGCTCGC
>CAZEFG010000446.1:0-1555 GCA_964511355.1 uncultured Iamiaceae bacterium | reverse complement strand
GGCGAGGTCATCGACGCCGAGGCTGACCCGTTCGAGCAGGCGGAGGCGGGGGCATGAGCGCCTACGCCTTTATCGACACCGAGACCGACGGCCTTCACCCCGGCTGCCGCGCCTGGGAGGTCGCCATCATCCGCCGCGACGACGACGGCCAGTCCGAGCACCACATGTTCCTGCCGATCGAGCTCGGCCCGTGGACCGACCGCATGGCTCTCGACATCGGCGGCTACTTCGAGCGCCACCCGGTCGGCCGGACCCTTGCCGGCGAGGGTCCGGTCCCAGCGCGGGTCACCCCGTGCGACACCGCGGCCCACCGCGTCATGGCCCTGACCCACGGCGCCGTCCTCGTCGGGTCCGCCCCGTGGTTCGACGCGGACGTGCTGGCCCGGCTCCTGCGCTCCCAGGGCTGCATCCCGACGTGGTCGCACCGGATGCGTGACGTCGCCACCCTCGTGGCCGGCGACCAAGGCGTCGACCCCGGTGGTCTGTCCGGTGCGATGGAGGCCGTCGGAATCACCATGCCCGAGGGCGACCGGCACACGGCGATGGGCGACGCGCGGGCCGCGATGCACATCCACGACCTGGTGATGGGCCGATGACCGACCACCCTCACGCTCACGAGTGTCCGGAGGCCGACCAGTGACCCGCCTCTACTCCGACGCCTACGACCCCGACCTCACGCCCGAGGACATGGGCCGCCCCACCTGGTTCGAGGCTCAGGCCGACGCCATCTTCGACGCCCGCGCAGCCGCCGCCGACTGCCGCGACACCGACCCCGACCTTGCCGCCTGGTGGACCCGCGAGGCAGACCGGCTCGAGGACCAGGCGTGGCAGCGACGGGCAAGGGCGCGGGGATGAGCGCCTTGCCGACAGGGCCCTTCGACGTGATCGTTGCCGACCCGCCGTGGATGTACCAGAAGCGACCAGGCATGAACGGCGGCGGGGAAGGCGCGCCCGGGATTGCCGAGCGTGAGTACCCCACCATGACGAACGAGGAGATAGCCGCCCTGCCAGTGCGGAGCGTCGCCGCCCCCGATGCCCACCTGTTCATGTGGATCACCAACCCCGGCGTCTACGGGGGTCGGTTCTCGGACGTTACGCCCGCCGATATTGCCGCGGCTTGGGGATTTGAGTACCGAACTCTACTGACGTGGGTCAAGACCGTCTCGGACGGTCGAATCAACAGGGGCGGGATGGGCTGGTACTTCCGAGGTGCGACCGAGCATGTCCTCTACGCCACCCGCGGTCGAGCTGGCATCCCTGCTGAACTCCGACAGCCCAACGTGTTCCTGGCAGCCAAGGGCCGCCACTCAGCCAAGCCTCGGGCCTTCTTCGACCTGGTCGAGAAGGTCACCGAGGGGCGGCGTCTCGAAATGTTCGCCCGCGCCCCCCGCGCAGGATGGACCGTCTGGGGCAACCAGTCCGCAGGGGAATCACTGACCCCAGCGAAACATGATCACCCGGACATTCCTGACTTGTTCGGAGCGATCGCATGACCCACGACCGCCACTTCGAGCCCGACGAGCACCCCGACCACGACGCGACCGACCCCGACTGC
>CAZEFG010000445.1:0-1556 GCA_964511355.1 uncultured Iamiaceae bacterium | reverse complement strand
AAGGACGAGCCCAGTCCCGAGGGCGAGATCATGCGGGGGGTTCACGAGAAGCCCACCACCTACACCGTCACGATCACCAATAACCTGGTGAACCCGACCACCGGCTTCACGGCTACCGACTACCTGCCGTCGGCGCTGGAGTACTTGGCCTGCGGAGGGACCGACAACACCACCGAGGCACCCACCAACCCGGGTAGCGCGCTCGAGTATCCCGGAGCGCCGGCCTTGGACGGTTCCGGTGCGGCGGGGGCCAACTGCATCGCCCCCGACATGGTCGACACCCAGTCCGGCGCCTTCTTCGGTCACTCCGAACTCGACGGCGGTGAGGTCTACACCGGGGTCACCTGGGACGGCCTGGGTGACCTGGACGCGGAAGAGGATCTGGTCTTCACCTATGCGGCGGGTGTTCCGATCCGGCGCAACACCACCACCTGGACCGGTGAGACGCCGGCCCCCGACTCGGGTGCGCAGGCCCGCAACCTCGACAACAACAGCGGCTCCGAGGTCCGCGACGAGGACCCGATCGTCAACCGTGTTGCTGTCACGGGCACCTACGACGGCCCGGTACCCAACGGTTCTGGCGAGTTCCTCGTGTGGGACTCTTTGCACCGAACCGCCGAGGATCTCCGCATCGTCAAAGACGTCGACGAGGAGAACATCGCCCACGGCGGTCTCGCCACCTGGACCCTCACCGTCGACACCTCTGAGTACCGCTCGCTGAGCGACCTGGTCATCACCGACACGTTGCCCGACGGCCTGTGCCCCATCGGGGTCGACCCTGCCTGCCCCGGTGCGCCCCCCGCCTGGTTGAACGAGACCGAGAGCAGCCTCAACGGCGATGGTTCGTGGACCCTGGTGTTCGACCTTCCCGACATGGGCATTGCGGCCACCCAGGTCATCAGTTTCGATACCGAGGTCCTCACCCACTATCGCTCCACCGGACGGCCGGTGGTGGGTCGCGACGCCTGGGCCAACGAGGTCGCCATCACCGGCACCCAAACGGTACGCCGGGCCGAGGGTGATCCGATCAACCACGATGCAGGTTACGGCGACGGCGTCCAGATCGCCGACGTCTCCTCGGCCGCTCAGGCGGCCCAGGGCGAGGAGATCGTCAAGTACATCGCGGCTCCGGTTCCTGACGGGGACGGAGGCTGGGAGTGCCCGGAGGTGGGCCCGGATTGGGGTCCTCACACCGACACACTCGAGTTCACCCACGGCGACCTGCTCTGCTACCGGCTGCACGTCGAGTTCAACGGCGACGTCGACACCCGCGATCCCCTGATCCGCGACTTCTTCCCGCCCAACACCAGCTACGTCGATGGTTCGGCCACCTCCACCTCGGACAACACCGTGACCCTGGCCAACGGCGACCAGCCTCACCTCGAGACCGAGGGCGAGGCGCCAGATCCGGTGAACCTGGTGTCGCTGCTGTGGCGGCCGGGCAACATCGACGATTCGGGCACGGGCGACCCCTGTCCCGCCGATCCGGAAATCGAGGCCGCCTGCTTCGTCGAAGCCGGAGATGTCTTCGACGTGTCGTTCATGGTGCTGGTCGG
>CAZEFG010000444.1:0-1567 GCA_964511355.1 uncultured Iamiaceae bacterium | reverse complement strand
CGGCGTGCAACCTGGCCAGCCTCAACCTGTTGAAGTTCAACCCCGAGGGTGGCGTCTTCGACGTCGAGGGCTTCAAGTCCGCGGTCGAGGTCGTGTTCACCGCCCAGGAGATCCTGGTCGGCCGGGCCGACTACCCGACCGAGGCCATCGGCGACAACTCCCGCAAGTTCCGCCAGCTCGGGCTCGGCTACGCCAACCTCGGCGCCCTGCTGATGGCTCTCGGTCATGGCTACGACTCCGACGGCGGACGGGCCGTGTCTGCGGCCATCACCGCCCTCATGACCGGCCACGCCTACGCCACCTCGGCCCGCACCGCCGCCCGCATGGGCCCGTTCGCCGGCTACCAGGAGAACGCCGAGCACATGCAGCGGGTGCTCAACATGCACCGCGAAGCGGCTTCCCAGATCGACGAGGAGCTGGTGCCCGCCGAGTTGCTGTCGGCGGCTCAGCAGGCATGGGACGAAGCGTGCGAGCTGGGAGAGGACCACGGCGTGCGCAACTCCCAGGCCAGCGTGCTCGCCCCCACCGGCACCATCGGACTGATGATGGACTGCGACACCACCGGCGTCGAACCCGACCTCAGCTTGTTCAAGATGAAGAAGCTGGTGGGTGGCGGCACCATGTCGATCATCAACCAGACCGTGCCCCGCGCCCTGCGCAACCTGGGGTACTCACCCGATGAGCAGGCCGACATCCTGGCCTACCTCGAGGAGAACAAGACCATTCTCGGGTGTCCCCAGCTCAAGGCCGAGCACCTCGAGGTCTTCGCCTGCTCCATGGGCGACAACCCGATCCACTACAGCGGCCACGTCCGCATGATGGGTGCGGTGCAGCCGTTCATCTCGGGCGCCATCTCCAAGACGGTGAACCTGCCTGAGGAAGCGACCATCGAAGAGGTAGAGGCGCTGCACATCGAGGCCTGGAAGCTCGGGGTCAAGGCGGTCGCCATCTACCGCGACAACTGCAAGAACTCCCAGCCGCTGTCCACGGTCAAGAAGGATGCGCCCGCCGAGGCCGCCACCGAAGTGATCGAGAAGGTGGTCGAGAAGATCGTGCACGTTCCGGTGCGCGAGAAGCTGCCCCGCATGCGGGTCTCGAAGACCTTCGAGTTCCGCGTCGCCGACTGCAAGGGCTTCGTCACCGTCGGCGAGTACGAAGACGGCCGTCCTGGCGAGATCTTCGTCCGGGTCTCCAAGCAGGGCTCGACCCTCGCCGGCATCATGGATGCCTTTGCCATCTCGCTCAGCCACGGCCTCCAGTACGGCGTGCCGCTGCGGGCCTTCGTCGAGGCCTTCACCGGCATGCGGTTCGAGCCGGCCGGCATGACCGACGACCCCGACATCCGCATCGCGTCGAGCCTCATGGACTTCTTGTTCCGCAAGCTCGCCATCGAGTACCTCACCCTCGAAGAGCGCGCCGAGCTCGGCATCTTCACCATTGAAGAGCGCACCCAGCCCACGCTGCCGGGTGTCGAAGAGTCGGTCGTCGAGACCAGCACCGGCTCTGAGATCCAGCCCGATCCCAAGTCGATCCCGTCGGCTTCGGAGCTGGCCGCCCAGATGGAGCG
>CAZEFG010000443.1:0-1576 GCA_964511355.1 uncultured Iamiaceae bacterium | reverse complement strand
TGGGCGGCTATCCGCCCCGCCGGTGGGGTCGCCCCCGGGTCGAGTTGTTCGCCGTTGAGCCCCGGGCGGTGCAACTGACCTGGGTCGGTCTCGCCGATGGCGAGGTGCGCGTGCGAATCGGCGACCGCTCGGCGGTGTTCCCCACTGCCGGCGGCTACCCCGGCGGCGCGGTGCTCGACGGCCTCTCCCCCGCCTCTTCGCACCGAATCGATGTCGAATCGGCCCCAAGTTCGCGCCGAATCGGCACCGAATCGGCCCCAGATTCGCGCCGAATCGGCACCGAATCGGCCCCGAGGGGCTGGCGGTTCGATGTGCAGACACCCGATGAACCGCCAGGTCAGGAGCTATTTCGCCTGGGCACGGTGAGCGATGTTCACATCGGACTCGACTTCTTCGGCCTGTCGCACCGAATGCGCGAGCGCACCGATCCCGAGGTTCCCCATGCGCAACGGTGCCTGGTGGCCGCTCTCGCCGAGGCCAAGGGCTGGGGCGTCGAGTTCCTGGTGGTGAAAGGCGACCTGGTCGAGCGGGGCACCCCGCAAGAGTGGGCGGTGGCCGACCAAGCGCTCGCCGCCAGCGGCCTGCCCCTCGCGCTGGTGCCCGGCAACCACGAGGTCAAGCCCTATCGCACGGTCGATCCTCCAGCTCGGCTTCCGGTCAGCGGGGGCGAAATGGTCACCGGAGTAGCCAACCGGGACCTGCCCGGTCTCCGGCTGGTCCTGGTGAACTCCTCGGTCGACGGCGAAGGCCATGGCGCGGTCGCCCATCTAACCGATGAGGTGGCCGCCACCGTGGGCGGCACCGACACGCCCGCCCTGGTTGCCATGCACCAGCACCCCCAGCGCTTCGAGTTCCCTTGGTTCTGGCCACCGGGCATTCCCGGGAAGGAGGGGCGTCGCTTCCTCGACGCCATCGCCGCCGCCAACCCTCGAACCCTCGTCACTTCAGGCCACACCCACCGCAACCGGGCTCGCCGCCACGGGCCGATCACCATCACCGAGGTCGGCTCCACCAAGGACTTCCCCGGGGTATGGGCGGGCTACACGGTCTACGAGGGCGGCCTGACCCAGACGGTGCGCCGCACGCTCGCCCCTGAGGCCATGGGCTGGACCGAGTACACCCGCCGAGCTGTGCTCGGGATCTGGGGCCGCTGGGCCATTGGGAGCCTCACCGACCGCGGCGTCGCCGTAACTTGGTAGCGGTCTAGTTCCTGAGCTCGTCGAGCAGCGCCCAGCAGCCAGCGTCGAGCCGGGGGATCAGCCCCGGGCCGGCGTTGCCCAGGGCGATAACGGCGGTGTGCCGGTCAGCGTCGACGGCGAAGAAGCTCGATGTGCCGTAGGTGCCGCCGTTGTGCCACAAAGCGTGGCCTGGGTCGTCGGCGCGGGTCATCCAACCGAGCCCGATCTTGGTGTCGCGTGTCGGCCCGTCGTGGCGAGGTTCGATAGCCAGGCGGAGGGCGTCGCCGACTCGACCGGTTGACGGGTCGGCCACCGAGTGGGCGAAGCTGATCAGGTCGGCGATCGTCGAGCGCATGGCGCCGCACCCCGCCAACGCCCCAAAGGTCCAGGGCGGAGTC
>CAZEFG010000442.1:0-1583 GCA_964511355.1 uncultured Iamiaceae bacterium | reverse complement strand
TCGACACAGGCATCGAAGCCACCGTCGATCAGGCGGCGGACGATGGCCGATCCGATGATCACCCCGTCGGCCACCTCGACCACCTGGCGGGCCTGGTCGGGGGTCGAAACACCGACGCCAACCGCGACCGGCTTGTCGGTGATGGCCTTGAGTCGGCCTGCGATCTGGCGGGCGGTGGCCGACAGCTCGGTCCGTTCGCCGGTGATACCGACCACACCGACGCCGTAGACGAAGCCGCGGGACCGGGCGCACACCCGCTCGAGACGCTCGTCCGAGCCGGTCGGGGCGGCCAGCATCACGGTCTCGACCTGAGCCTGGTCGGCTTCGATACACCACGGGCCTGATTCCTCGAGCGGCAGGTCAGGCAGGATCGCTCCGCCGATTCCCGCGCCAGCCAACCCCTGTGCATACCGGGTGAGGCCCATCCGGAACGGCAGGTTGTAGTACGTCATCGCGACCAATGGGATCCCGACGTCGAGCTTGCCCACATCATCGAGTATCTGCCCAGGGGTGATCCCTGAATCGAGGGCGGCTTTCGACGCCTCCTGGATGGTGGTGCCGTCCATGACGGGATCGGAGAATGGGATACCGACCTCGATGGCGTCAGCGCCAGCGGCGGCGACGGCCTCGAACAAGCGGGGCCAGTCGGAGCCGTAACCGGCGGTCAGGTAGGGCATCAACAGCTTGTGACCGGAGTCGATCCGCGATCGCAGATGCTGTTCGACCGAACCCACTTGGGCAGGAGCAGGAGGGACCGGAGTGATCAACCCAGGACCTCCATCATCTGGGCCACGTCCTTGTCGCCTCGTCCCGACAGGTTCAACAGCACGACCTTGCCCGCCAGTTCGGTTCGGGCTCGGCTCACCCAGGCCAGGGCGTGCGCCGATTCGAGAGCAGGGATGATGCCTTCGGTTCGGGCCAGGAGCTGGAAGGCGTCGATCACCTCAGCGTCGGTGACCGGCTCGTAGCGGGCCCGGCCGATCTCGGCGAGATGGGCATGTTCGGGCCCGACACCGGGGTAGTCGAGGCCAGCCGAGATCGACTGCGCTTCGAGTATCTGGCCCCATTCGTCCTGCATGAGGTAGCTCAACATTCCGTGTACGACGCCGGGCACCGAGCGTCCGATCGCCGCGCCTCCGGACGGTTCGACACCGACCAGTTCGGCGTCGGTGTCGACGAACCCGGAAAAGATGCCGATGGCGTTGGATCCACCGCCTACACAGGCGGTTACCACGTCGGGGTCGCGGCCGATCAGTTCGAGCACCTGCTGGCGTGCCTCGACGCCAATGACCCGATGCAGTTCACGCACCATCCACGGGTACGGATGGGGCCCCATGGCCGATCCCAGGCAGTAGGCGGTCTCGCCGACGGTGGCGACCCAGTCGCGCATGGCTTCGTTGACGGCGTCCTTGAGGGTGCGGCTTCCCGAGGATGCGGGGCGCACCTCCGCGCCCAGCAGACGCATCCGAAAGACGTTGAGCTCCTGGCGGGCCATGTCGCCCTCGCCCATGTAGACCGAGCACTCCACGCCCATCAGCGCCGCCGCGGTGGCGGTGGCCACCCCGTGCTGGCCGGCCCCGGTC
>CAZEFG010000441.1:0-1588 GCA_964511355.1 uncultured Iamiaceae bacterium | reverse complement strand
TCGGCCACACCGGGCGTAGCGAGCACCCGGACCAAAGCCATGCAGTGTCGATAGTCAATGCCGTCCGATGCCAAGTCCAAGATCGCCCGCGCATGCCGATACCCGCCCCGAGAGAAGGATCCTGGGGCGGTCGGCCGGGTTGATCTTGTTCGGTTGAGCCGGGAACGTGATCTTGAGGTCGATCTCTCTATCTGTCTAGAGGTCGAGCGGGTCCTGCGGGTTCCAGTGGATGATCTTGATCCGCGGGTTCAGGATCGGTCGTTGTTGTCGGTCGATCCACTTGGGTGGGATCCACACCGGCAGGCCGTTCTGCATTTGGCATTGCCAGCCACGTTTCTCGAAGTGGTGGTGATGGAATGTACAGAGCAAGGTGAGGTTGGACAGGTTGGTCATGCCGCCCGTCCACCAGGGGATGATGTGGTGGCGTTCGCACCACTGCGGCTCGACCGAGCAGCCCGGGAAGCTACATCCGCCGTCTCGGGCGTACAGGGCCAGGGTTTGGTCTTTCGACGCGATCCGGCGGGTCCGGTACAGGTTCAGCACGGCGCCGTTGGTGTCGGTGATACACCAGGCGATGTCGGCTTGCTCGGCCAGCTTCAGTGCGGTGGCGGTCGGCACCGGGGTGCCGTCGCTGTAGTGGGAGGTGCCGCGCTGGGTGATGAAGTCGTGGTAGCTCATGGAGATGACCAGGGTCGCGGGGGTGCCGCCGGTGTCGGGGTTGTCGTCTCGGCGCAGTAGCCGGTCGAGGATCGCGCCGAGCGCGTCGTGGCGGCGTTGACCGGCGCTGCGGTCGTCGTCGTCGACGAACTTGCCGCTGGGGCGACCTGAGGCCTGGCCGCGGTCGGTGTCGTGGCTGGTGGTGGCCGGTGCCATCAAGGGGTCGAGGAGGTCCTTCAGCTTCTGCCCGAGGTCGGGGGTGAGGCGGAAGTCGCCGACCCAGGACCCGTCTTGGCGCTGGTGAAGGTGCAGGAACCGGCGGCGTTGTTGCTCGGCCTCATCGGGCAGGGTGCCGTCGGGGTCGATCGCGTCGACGACCTTGTCGGCGACCAGGCGGAGCTCCTTGGGCGGCAGCTGGGTCGCTGCCTCGGCCAGGATCTGCTCACCGGCCTCCACCTCGGCGACGTCGCAGCGACTCACCTTCCGCAGCGCCTCATCGATCACCGTCACCTGCTCCGGTGTGACCAAACCGTCGCGTTGCGCGGCGGCAAGATGCGGGCGGATCGGGCCCAATGGTTCGCCCTGCAGGGTGTGCCGATCAGCCAGATGCTCGGCGGCCCGGACTCGTTGGCGGGCCTCGGCGGCGGACAGTCGCAACCCGGTGGCCAGCACTTGGGTCATCGACCTTTGGGTCAGCACCTGCGGCACGCCCTGCTCGGCGCCGTACAGGATCGCGGCCCGGTCGATCACGGGCATCTGGTTGCGGACACTCTCCCAGCCCTGCATGAACCCGACCAGACTCAGCGCGCCGGGCTCGGTGAGGGCGCCGTCGTCGACGAGCTTGATCAGGTGCTGGACGGCGGTATGGACCTGATCCATCGCGGCCTGCAGCGGGGTGGCTGCGGCTTCTGCGGCGACGTCCAGCTCCATC
>CAZEFG010000440.1:0-1597 GCA_964511355.1 uncultured Iamiaceae bacterium | reverse complement strand
CTGTCGATCCCAGCGTTCGCTGTGCGTCACCATGGTGTCGAGCCGGCCGGTTCGACGACAGCCGATCCAAGGAGACGAGCAACATGAAGTACGTGCTTTTGTTGATGGGCCACGTCGACGACCCCGCGTGCGGCGACGACGGCGGGGCCAGCCCGGAGGAGTTCTTCGCTTTCGACCAGGAGATCACCGCTGCCGGCGTGGTCGTCAGTTCATTCGCCCTGGAGGACCCCGAACACGGTGTCCGCGTCAGCAGCGACACCCATGGCGAGCGGGTCGTGTCGTCGGGCCCGTTCGCCGAAGTTGGCGAGTTCGTTGGCGGCGCCTACATCATCGACGTCACCGACGTCGATGAGGCGATCGCCTGGGCCCGCAAGAGTCCCGGGTCAGCGCCGGGGGGTCACGTCGAGATCCGCCCGTTGGCCCCGTACTGATCGGTGGACGAGGCACGCCGAGCCGTCGAAGCAATCGATCGGGCATCCTGGGCCCGCATCCTGGCCACGCTCGCCCGACGGTTCGGCGACCTCGACCTGGCCGAGGACGCGCTGCAAGGAGCGTGCGTCCAGGCGCTGCGGACCTGGCCCGCCACCGGGGTGCCCCGATCGCCCGAGGCCTGGCTGACCACGACGGCGAGGAACCAAGCGATCGACGTGGTGCGGCGAGATGCGGTCCTGGCCGAAAAGCTCGCCCATCTTCAGATGCCAGAGGAAGAAGCACCGGCCACTCCCGGGGCGCTGGCCGACGACCGCTTGGAGTTGTTGTTCGCCTGTGCGCACCCGGTGATGCGACCCGAGGACCGGGTGGCGCTCACTCTTCGCTTCGTGGCCGGCCTGACCACCGTCGAAGTCGCACATGCCCTGCTCGTGCCGGTGTCCACCATGCAACAACGCCTTACGCGGGCAAAGCACCGGATCCGCACGCTCGGCGTCCCCTTCCGAACGCCACCCCGCGAGGAACTGCCCCAACGTCTCGCGACGGTGCTACGGGTCATCTATCTGCTCTACGCGGAGGGGTTCGCCCGATCCACCGGTAGGGCGCACATCAGCGACGACCTGACCGCCGAGGCGATCCATTTGGCCAGGGTCCTGCACACCTTGCTGCCCGACGACGCCGAGGTCGCCGGCCTGCTCGGGCTGATCGTGCTCACCGAGGCCCGACGTCCAGCGCGCACCAATGTCGACGGTCAGCCGGTACCGCTCGCCGACCAGGACCGGTCACAGTGGGATCAGGCGCTCATCACCGAGGGGATTGGACTGGCCGAGATCGCCGCGTCGGGCCGCGGTGCCGGACCTTACGCGGTCCAGTCTGCGATCACCGCCCTGCACGCCGAGGCCCCCACCTTCGACGCGACCGACTGGGCCCAGATCGCTGTGCTGTACCGGATGCTCGAAGCGATTGAACCCGGTCCGGTCGTACGGCTGGGACGAGCCGTGGCACTGGGCCGAGCCGACAACCCCGCCGCCGGCCTCCGATATCTCGACCGTCTCGCGGGCGATCCGGCCCTCGAACGGTTCCGTCCGTTCCACATCGCTCGCGCCGTCACCCTCGAAGAGCTGGGCGACCACCCCGCCGCGATTCTCGCCTACCGCCGCGCCCTTGA
>CAZEFG010000439.1:0-1608 GCA_964511355.1 uncultured Iamiaceae bacterium | reverse complement strand
CCGCCGACCTTTGCCACAACGCGGCCGAGCGTGAACTCCTCCTCGCCAAAGCCGAACTCCGCCCCGGTACCTAACCCGTTCCAGGTGGCGCGAAGCGACCAGTCCCGGCCGTCCTCGGCCACCGATACCCCGCTAGACCGGAGCCGGCAAGTCGTCGTTCGCCAGCGCCATCGACGTGGCGATGACCGGCACCGCAGCCCTCGAACGCCGCCGCTCGATCTCGGGCCACTGGCGTCACCGTGGTCGCCCCGGTAACCCCAGTCACCCTCCAACCGTACGTCTCGTGTTGGGCTCTGAATCGACCAGCCGACCCATCGAGGCCAGCTGGTCCGACACCGGCGACGCGGCCTACGGCGACGCGGCCGGCGTGGTGGCCCAAAATCATGGGTCCGTCTGCTGGCCCGATCTGTGGCGGCGGTATCGGCCCGTGCTCTCCCCTGACCGTGAGCGCCTGGCCGACAGCGTCGACCGTCTGCGCGAGATCAGCGGAGTGGCGGCACTCGAATCTCAACGCGATGTCCTCGCCGCCGAGCTGAACGTCGCGCGACAGGTCGTCGCATCGGGCCGGGAATCGACCGAGCGAATGTTGCGCCGCGTGGGATCGATCGACGACCCCCCGCGCCGCGGAGGTCATCGAGCTGTTCAGCGCCCCTGTCTGGGACCTCGATCGCCTGTCCTTGCTGGTCGGACAGACCGAGATCACCGCCGAAGCCGCCGCCCTGTACCAGGTCGCTGCGGTTGCCCTCGACGCCGCAGCAGCGCAGCTCGCTGCCAAGGAATTGGAGACCGCCTACGCCGCCGCGGTCGGGGCAGCCATACCTGACCCCGCCCGCGCTCGGGAGCGGGCCTACCTCCTCGATGTCGCCATCCGATATGCCGCAGATGAAGATGCGTGTCCGGTCTGCGATGCGGGCCATGGCGGCGCTGATCGACATGGCGACACCGGGTGGAGCGCGGCTGCGGTCGCCGAAGCCGCCGCGCTACGTCGTGAGGCCGAACAGGCCGAGAGCGCGCTTCGCCGGCTCGACGAGGCCGTCTCCACTGCCCGCAGCTTGATCGTCGGGCCGCCAGCGCGGCTCGACGGGTGGTGCGACGACGATCCTGAGATTGCTGAGGCGCTGGACCAATGGAATACGTGGGCGGCCGCCGTCCAGCCCGTCGGCGACATCGACCACGACCCCGTGGCGGCGCTGCTGGCGGCGCTCGACGCTGTGCCCGCGATGGTGGAGGTGATCGCGCCGCTCCGCGCCGCGGCTCGACGTGGTCTCACCGCGGAGCATCGTTGGGCGCCGATCGCCAGGAAGCTCCGTGGATGGATCGCCCGGGCGCCCGAACTGATCGAAGCCGCTGACGCATCTGCGCAACTCGAGGCCGCACTCACCGTGATCGAGGCCGAGCTCGCCGCCGTTCGGCTCCATGAGCTCCGGCCCCTGATCGACCGGATCGCCAGTATCTGGGATGCCCTCGGGGGCCGTCCCGGGGTCGCCATGCCCGACGGAAGCCCGGGCCATCTGCCCCAACTCGACGAGCTCTCCCGGGGCGAACGGCATCTTCTCGAACTGGCGATCTTCGTCACCTCGGCCACCCACGAATCATCGCCATTCCAGT
>CAZEFG010000438.1:0-1615 GCA_964511355.1 uncultured Iamiaceae bacterium | reverse complement strand
CTGAGGTGCTCGCCGGTGTCGGGGTGGTCGAAACCGAGGCGGGTGGCATGGAGCCACGGACGGGTGAAAGGTACCGGGGAGCGTTCGCCGCCGTAGCGGCCGTCGCCGACCAGAGGATGGCCGAGGGCGGCCAGGTGCACCCGGATCTGGTGGGTTCGTCCGGTTTCGAGCCGACACGACAGGTAGGTCAGGTCGGTGGGGTGGGTGAACTGCTGGCGGACCTCGTAACGGGTGCGGGCGTCGCGGCCGGTGTTGGTGACGGTCATGCGGGTGGGGTCCCGTTGCGACCGACCGATCGGAGCATCGATCATCCCCACGGGTGGTTCGAGGTGACCCCATGCCAGCGCCAAATACTCGCGCTCGACCGACCGGGCCGAGAACTGCTCGACCAGCGACTCGTAAGCCGCGGGCGTTCGAGCGAGGACCAACAGGCCGCTGGTGCCCTGGTCGATGCGATGCACCACCCCCGGGCGCTGCGGGTCGCCGACCTCGGCCATCTCGGGCCAAAGCGCTACCGCTCCGTGAACGAGGGTTCCGGTGGGGTTACCGGCGCCCGGGTGCACCACGAGTCCCGCTGGTTTGTCGACCACCGCCACCTCGGGATCCTGATGCACGACATTGAGGGTCACGGTGGGGTCGGCGACCAACTCCGGAGCATCGGCCAAACCGGAGGTGTCGATGTCGATCACCTGGTTCGCTCTCACCCGGGCCGACCTGGTGGTCACCGGCTCGCCGTCGATCAGGACCCGTCCGCTGGCCACCATCTCGGCCGCTTGTGACCTGGTGCAGTCGACGAGCATCGTGACCACGCGGTCAAGACGCTCCCCCGCCAGGCCTTCAGGCAGGGTCTCGCGCAATTTCACCACCCCCGCCATCGAGCCGGTCGCCGTCGTTGTCGTCGCCGGGATCTTCGAACCAGGTCGAGATCAGCAACAACACCGCTCCCACCACCACGCCAATATCGGCCACGTTGAACACCGGCCACCACTGGAAGTCGATGAAGTCAACGACCGCGCCCCCGAGGAAGCCGTCGCCGGCCCGGAAGATCCGGTCGACCACGTTGCCGACGGCCCCGCCCACCACCAAGCCCACAGCCACCAGCCCCAAACGGCTGGTCATGCGCCGAGACATCCACAGGAGTCCGACGACCACCGCCACCGCTACCGGCGCGATGAGGGCTCCTGAGCCAGAGCCGAGGCTGAACGACATGCCGGTGTTGAACGCCAGGCGTAAACGCAGCGTCCAGATCAGGTCGATGATGTGACCGTCGGCCAGGGCCGAAACTGCCCACGACTTGGTGACCTGGTCGAGGACCAGAACCACCGACGCGATCGACAGCACCGGGCCCCACCGGGTGGCGCCTGATGCTGAGGTGGTCACCGGCGGCCGAAGCCTCCCACCTTGATCTCAACCCGCTCAGCGGCCCATGGAATCGCCTCGAGCCGCTCCTTGGGGATCGGGAGACCGGAGGTCACACAGATTCCGTACACCCCTGCGTCGATCCGCTCAAGCGCCGCGTCGATCTCCTCGACGGCGGCCCGAGCCTGGGCGCTCAAGGCAAGGTCGCGCTCGCGCTCGACAGCCACGGTGTCGCCTTCACCCGACTCTTCGTCGA
>CAZEFG010000437.1:0-1622 GCA_964511355.1 uncultured Iamiaceae bacterium | reverse complement strand
GTCAGACCTCGGCGTTCATCTCGGCGACCCATTCGCGCTTGTGCTGGCGCCACACCTCGTCGGTCTCGCCCCGCCGCCAGTAGGGCGAGATCGAGGTGCCTTCGCGGATGAGGCCGCGATCGCTCAACAGGTGGCGTCGCACCGCGCGGATCTCGGCCGCTTCGCCGTGGACGAACACGTCGGGGCGGCCCTCGGGAAACTCGATGGCTGCCACGGCATCGACGACCTGCTGGGTGTCGTCGTCGGCGTAGTTGCGGTGCAGCCAGGTGATCTGGAGGTCGCCGGGTGACTCGAACTCCATCTCGTCGGTAGCTCCGTCGACCACCAGCACGACTTGAACGGGCGCCGCGGTGCGGACGTGTTCGAGCGACCGGGCGATGGCGGGGATGGCGCTCTCGTCGCCCACCATCAGATACCAGGCGGCCTCGGGGTCGGGGGAGTAAGCGCCGCCGGGGCCGAGGAACTGCAGTTGGTCCCCGAGCTGGGCATTGACGGCCCACACCCCGGCGTGGCCCTCGTCGCCGTGGGCCACGAAGTCGACGGCCATGGTGCGGTTCTCGGGGTTCCACCAACGGACCGTGTAGTGGCGGTTCCGGGGGCGATACTCGGGTGCCACCGCCTGGGCTTCGTCGGCGGTGAAGGGCACCCTCAGGGGAGATCCTTCGGGGAGAAACAACCCGGCGATGTACTCGTCGGTGCAGGGTTTGGGCTCATAGTCGTCGAGCCCCTCGCCGCCGAGGATGACCCGCACCATGGTGGGCGTGAGCTGGATCTTCTGGACGACCTCTCCGAATGCCATGGCGTTTGTCTATCTGCTGTTAGGTGTGCTTATCAACCCGGCAGCGATGGATACCCGGGTGTACGGTCGATCGGGTGGGGTCCGGTCGGTAGGCAATCACGAGCCGATGGCCGGGTAGGCAGCCCAAGCGGGTGTTGCGTTACCGAGCGAAGGAGCAGCCCATGAAGATCCAGGCGTTGGTCGTCGAAGCCAAGGACGCCCCGTTCGAGATGCACGAGATCGATCTCGGCGAACCGGGACGAGGGGAGGTCCTGGTGCGAATCGTGGCCGCCGGCGTATGCCATACCGACGCGATCACCCGCGCCGGCGACATGCCCATGCCGTTCCCCTCGGTGCTCGGCCACGAGGGCGCAGGGGTTGTAGAGGCGGTGGGAGAGGGAGTCACCCAGGTCGAGGTCGGCGATCAGGTCATCCTCGGTTGGCCCTCGTGCGGCGAGTGCGCCAATTGCCTCGACGGAGAGCCCCGGTACTGCCTGCGCACGGGTGAGGCACTGGTCTCGGGTCGCCGCTTCAAGGGCGATCTGGCCGGCACCACCGCCTACTCCCGCAACGGCGAAGAACTGAACGGCCACTTCTTCGGCCAGTCGTCGTTCGCCACCCACTCGATCACCAGCGCCGATTCGCTGGTGAAGGTGCCGGCCGAGGTGCCGGTCGAGTTGCTCGGCCCGCTCGCGTGCGGCCTCGGCACCGGGGTCGGCGCGGTGCTCAACGAGGCCAAGCCCCGACTGGGCGACTCAATCCTGATCGTAGGGGTCGGTGCCGTCGGGTTGGCCGCCATCATGGCCGCCCGCAACTCCGGGGTCACCAAGATCATCGCCGCCGA
>CAZEFG010000436.1:0-1631 GCA_964511355.1 uncultured Iamiaceae bacterium | reverse complement strand
GGCCCCCGCCCGTTCCTCGACGAGCACGGCCCCGCCCTCGGCGTGCTCACCGACACGGGCTATCCCACCGCCACCACCGTTCTCGATCCGGGCGATGCGTTCTTCCTCTACACCGACGGCGTGATCGAACGCCGGGGTGAGTCGATCGACGTCGGCCTCGACCGGGTTCGAGAAACGGTCGCCGTGGGCGCCCTCGCCGCTGCCTGTGACGCGGTGATGGGCCTCGCGGGCGACGACAGCGACGACGCGACCGTCGTCGGCCTGGCGCGCCCCAACCGAGGGCTATCCCGCTTAGCAGGGTGACGCGCCTTGCCCGGCGCCCCGGTCGACGGGCTAGCTTGGCTGTTACTGGGTGGTCACCTAGGCGGCTGGATTCGATCCAAGACAGGAGCCCTTCATGGCGCGGTTCATTTCTCGACAAGGTTTGGCAGCAAGGTGGCTGGTGCCACTGGTTTTGGTGCTGGCCGCCTGTGGCGGTGGATCGGACGACGCGGCGAAGAGTCCCCTGTCGATCCCGCTTGAGGTCCTGAGCCAGTCCCCCGACGACGGCGACGTTGGCGACGGAGCTAACGACAACGGGACCGCTTCGGACCCGTCGGCCGACGACGCCTCCCCAGCCCGCCGGGGCGAGAAGCCCGAGAAGCCGGAGACCTCCGAGCGCCCCCGCAGCGCCGACGCGGCCCCAGCTATGTCTGAGTTCTTGACCGCCGTGGGCACTCTCCAGATCCCCGATGGCGAGCCGGGCGAGGTCTCGATCGTGGCGGTCGGCCGACCCCACGAGGGTTGGGTGCCGGTGATCGTGCGGAACCGGACCTCAGACACGCTCTACTCGGTCAAGGTGACCGGACCCGCCCGCAATGCGGCCGGCGAACTGATCGGGTCGGGCAACTCACTGGAGTTCTATCCCGGGGTTGTCCAACCGGGCGAGTGGGCGTTCGGGTCCGTGTTGTACGGCCTCGACGCGCTGCCCGCCGACGCCCAGTTCGAGCTGTCCATTTCGGCCGATACCGAGCCCGGCTATGTGCCCAAGATCAACGTGCACACTGTCGAGCTGACCAAGACTTCGGCTAACTACAGCGACCAGATCATCGGCATCGTCGAGAACAACACCGGACGGCCGTTGACCAGCGGCATCACGGTGGCGGGCCTCTGCTTCGACGCCACAGGCACGACTCCACACGCCTACTACTACACCTACGCCGCCCGCGACGGCCTCGAGGTCGGGGGCACCACGTCATTCTCCATCATCATGTTCGACAAGCCTGAATGCGACGTGTACGTGACCGGAGCCTCGACCCTCGACCTGTGAGCGGTCAGCGCCGGGCGGGTTGATCCTCCGGCATCCGGCTGCGGACAGGCGTTAGGCGCGGTCTTGGATCTCGCCCGCACCCGTAGCGTGCCGGGCGCAGTGGGCGCAGCAGAAGAAGCGGCCGTCGACCTCGGCGCCGTGGCCGACACCGCCGCTCGCATGGGTGGTTGGTACGGGCTCTACATCAGCGGATGATCGCAAATCTGAGGCTGAATCGACGCCCGCCGTGACACCGGGTGCTCGTTCGATGAGCTAACGGGCCAAGAACGGCTGCCGAATGTTGAACTCCGGACACTTCGGTCGAGTCACATCGATGTAATCG
>CAZEFG010000435.1:0-1633 GCA_964511355.1 uncultured Iamiaceae bacterium | reverse complement strand
CTGCACGCCACGTCGTTGTTCTCGATCTGGAGGTTGGGCACCGACTCGGCCCACGCGTCGGGCGACAGCTTGATGTTGCGGTTGGTCTGGAAGGCGTTGGTGCCCCGACCCTCGGGGCGCACCTGGATCATGCCCGTGTACACCGACTTAGAGCGGCCGTCGACCGCTCCTTTGAACAGCAGATTGCTGCTGGTGTCGGCCCCGGCGTGATCCTGAAAGGTACGGAAGTCGAGCGTCTGGTCGCCGGTACCGAAGTAGAGGGCGAACAGGTCGCCGCTCGAGCCCCGACCTTCGAGGCGGCAGTCGGTGCGGAGCCGGGCGTAATCACCACCAAAGGCGGCGGTGAACGATCTCAGAGTGCCTTGATCGCCCACGGTGGAGAGCTGGGTGCCGATCTGCCAGGTGGCATCGCCGAGAACCTGGATGCTGGCCAGCCCTACCCGTGCCGAAGGACCGACGGTGATCTCGGTGCGCGGCACCGATAGGGCCACGAGCGCGTCGGGCGAACCGGACCAGTCGAGGACGTTGACCTCGGCATCGGCCCCTGCCCTGACCACGAGGCGCGGCAGGGTCAGTAGGCCGTCGTCGTCGATCCAGTGCACGACCACCACCGGGGCGTCGACCGTGATGCCGTCGGGCACGGTGACCAGCACTGGATGAGCGCTGAAGGCGTCGTTGAGCGAAGCGAAGAGATCCTCGTGCGGATCGGCCAGCACCGAGCCGTCGCCTTCGGTGACCAGCGAACCCAGGGTGACCCCCTTGGACGCCCACTTGTCGTCGAGCTCGAGGTGTACGACATGGCCGTTGTGGACCACCACCGCTCCTGCCCGATGAGAAACCGTGTCGAGCAGCTCCGTCACCGGTTCGGGCAGGCCGCCTTCGGGGGCCTCACTCCCCAGGTGAAAGCGGTCGAGATCGAGGTCGGAGATGCGGCTGTAACGCCAGACCTCCTCGTCGGTGGTGGGCAGGCTGGCGGCGGCGAACCGCTCGGCGGCCGCCACGCGACGAGCCCGCAGCCAGTCGGGACCGTCGAGTTCGGCGGCCAGCTCCGGGGTGACCGTGCTGAACGGGATCACGTTGAATGGGCTCAACCGACCGAGCCCTCCATCTGCAGCTCGATGAGGCGGCTCCACTCGACCGCGTACTCCATGGGCAGGGTGCGGGTGACCGGCTCGACGAAGCCGTTGACGATCATGCTCATGGCCTGTTCCTCCGAGAGACCCCGGCTGCGCAGGTAGAACAGCTGCTCGTCGGCCACCTTCGACACCGTGGCCTCGTGGCCGATGACGGCGTCCTTCGACCCAACCTCCATGTAGGGGTAGGTGTCGGAGATGGAATCCTCGTCGAGGATGAGGGCGTCGCACTGCACATAGCTCTTGGAGCCGTGGGCGTCGTCTTCGACTCGGACCAGGCCGCGGTAGCTCGTGCGGCCGCCGTCCTTGGAGATCGACTTGGAGACGATCTTCGAGGTGGTCTCCGGGGCGGCGTGGACCATCTTGGCGCCGGCGTCCTGGTGCTGGCCCTCGCCGGCGTAGGCGACCGACAGGACCTCGCCCGAGGCCTTCGGGCCGACCATGTAGACCGCGGGGTACTTCATGGTGAGGCGGCTGCCGATGTTGCCGTCGATCCACTC
>CAZEFG010000434.1:0-1634 GCA_964511355.1 uncultured Iamiaceae bacterium | reverse complement strand
GAGTTCGAGAACCGCCACCTCGAAGACTTCGTCATCGTGCGCTCCAACGGGGTGCCCATGTTCCTGCTGGCCAACGCCGTCGACGACATCGACATGGCCATCACCCACGTGATCCGGGGCGAGGACCTGGTCAACACCACCCCCAAGGTGCTCTTGCTGCGTGAGGCGCTCGGTGCCGCCGATCACCCCGTCTACGCCCACCTGCCGCTCATCGTCAACGAGCAGCGCAAGAAGCTCTCGAAGCGCCGCGACGACGTGAACGTAGGCGAGTACCTCGACCGGGGTTTCCTGCCCGAGGCCCTGCTCAACTACCTGGCCACGCTCGGCTGGGGTGCCCCCGACGGCATCGAGATCCGTCCCCTCATCGAGATCGTCGAGCAGTTCGAACTGGAGGACATCGGCAAGAGCCCCGCCGCCTTCGACATCAAGAAACTGTCGCACTTCAACGCCGAGTACATCCGCGCCTTGTCGGTCGATGAATTCACCGAACGTTCGGTGCCCTGGATCAGCGGGCCCGACACCCCATGGCCGTCCGACCGTTTCGACGGCGACGCTTTCGCCACCCTCGCACCGCTGGTGCAAGAGCGGGTGCGGACCCTCGACGAGGTGCCATCGATGGTCGGCTGGCTGTTCAGTGCCGACGCTCCCGGCGACGACGACAGCTGGACCAAAGAGATGGGCAAGCCCCACGCTGCGCCCGTGCTCGACAGCGTGATCGCCGGAGTCGAGGCCATTGCCGTCGCGGGGGAGTGGTCCTCAGAACGCGCCCGTGCCCTGGTCGAACAGGCCGCTCACGATGCCGGTCTCGTCGGGGCCGAAGGCAATCCCCAGTTGGCCAAGGCCCAGGCTCCTGTGCGGGTGGCCACCATGGGTCGGTCCAAGGGTCTGCCGCTGTTCGAGTCGCTCGAACTGTTGGGCCGCGACGAAACCCTCCGCCGTCTACAGACCGCCCGCGCCAGGCTCTAACCCGTGCGCCGGCGGTGGTCGTGGGCGCGACGGATAGCGGTGGCTGGTGCCGTTTTCGGTGTACTCCTTGGCGCGTACTTCGCCGTGACGTTCGTGCAGGTCTGGTCGTCGTCGCGGCTCGACCAGGCCGGTCCCGCAGATGCGATCGTGGTGCTCGGGGCCGCCCAGTACGACGGCGAGCCGTCGCCGGTGCTGCGCGGCCGTCTCGATCAGGCGGTCGCCCTCTACCGAGCGGGTCATGCGCCCCTCATCGTGGTCACCGGGGCGAGTCAGGAGGGCGACCGGTTCACCCAGGCCCAAGCCGGCTACCGGTACCTGCGGGAACAGGGGGTACCGGACGACGCTCTGTTGCTCGAGGTCGACGGCACCAGCACCTACACCGAGTTGGCGGCCACAGCCCGCATCCTGCGGGGGCGAGGGCTCGACCGGGTGTTGATGGTGTCGGAGGGTTATCACTCCAAGCGGCTGCTCGACATTGCCGGCGAGGTGGGACTCGATGGAGCGGTGGCGCCGACCGATACCGAGTTCGGGTTCCGGGAGTTGCTGCGGGAGACAGCAGCAGTATCGGTGGGGAGAATCTTGGGTTTTCGACGCCTGGAGCGGCTCGGCTAAGGTGATCGCTCACCCATTCGGGGGTGGTGTAATTGGTAACACAGCTGGTTCTGGTC
>CAZEFG010000433.1:0-1641 GCA_964511355.1 uncultured Iamiaceae bacterium | reverse complement strand
AGACGCCCATGGAGATGACCCACTTGGGTTCCATCATCTGGTCGTAGATCTGGCGCAGCACCGGGGCCATCTTCTGCGAGACGCGACCGGCGACGATCATGACATCGGCCTGGCGGGGAGAGGCCCGGAAGACCTCCATGCCGTAGCGGGCGAGGTCGTAGTGGGGGCCGCCGGCGGCCATCATCTCGATGGCGCAGCAGGCCAGGCCGAACTGAGCGGGCCACGAGCTTCGAGCCCGGGACCAGCGCACGATGTCTTCGAGCTTGCCGGTGATGAAGTTGTGCTGAAGGCCCTTGAGACCCAGTTCGCGGAAACCCTGCTTCTCGGTCACTGAGCGGTCACCTCCGGATCGCGGCCTTCGAGACCGACCTTACGGATGGTGCTCGCCACCGTGCGCGACGGGCTCACCACGTCGCTGCGCTGATCGACGCGCAGCGGGCCCCAGTCGAGAGCACCCTTGCTGAGCAGGTAGACGAACGATTCGAACACCGCAAAGGCGAAGATGGCGATGGCGACCAGGCCGAACAGGCCGAGCTCACGAAACACCATGGCGAAGGGGAACAAGAAGATGACCTCGATGTCGAAGACCACGAAGATCATGGCGATCAGGTAGAAGCTGACCGGGAAACGATCGGGCTTGTCGCGCTGGGGGACGATCCCGCTCTCGTACGGCGAGGTCTGTACCGGATTGGGTCGTGGGGGGTTGACCAGCTTCGACATGGCCACGTTGACCAGGCCGAACAGCGCCGCCAGTACGGCGATTACGACGAGTGGGAGGTACTGCCCCACCCGACTACACCACCGCCGGTTCGGTCCGGGCCCGGTTCTCGGCCTCGCGACGGTCTCGCCGGTGCAACACGTTGGCGAGGATTCCGAACATCACGAAGGAGAAGAACGAAAAGGCGGCCGGGGTGAACCGCAGGTTGCCGAGATCGCGTTCGAGGATCAGCGATACCACCGGTGCTGACTCGTCAGGCTCGGGGGTGGGAGGCGCCTGGCCGGGTTCGAGCGGTGGATTGACCACCGTGTGCTGAACCTGGACCACGGCGTACTTGGGCGGGTGGGTGATGCGCAGGGTGTTGGTGATCCGGTTGGTGACGCGATCGATGTTGGAATCGCTGGCCCGGTCGGGCTTACCACCGGTTTCGAACATGCGCAGGATGAAGATGTCGCTGGCGGCCTCGAAGGGGGCGGGTGAACCTTGGGTCAGCGCTTCGAGGGTTGAGGCCTGGAGTTCGCCGTAGTCGGGCGTGCCGTTCTCGATGCTGCGCCATTCGGACAACTCGGGATCGTCGGCGACCGCGCCGGTTACCGCTTGATCCAGGTCGTCCCAGTTGACCTCGAGGGCGGTCCAGCTGGGTTCCTCGCCGACCCAGCCGATGCCGTAGGCGGTCCAGATGATGCCCATGATGCCGCACCATCCGAACAGGCCGGCCATGGCCAACAGCAGGCCGGTACGGACACCGGTGTTGGTGGCCAACAACAGATAGGTCGAACCACACAGCACCAGGAAGCCGATGAGGACGGCCAGGGCACCGCGGATCTCGGGCTCCCAGGAGATGGCGGCGAAGGTGAGATCGAACAACTCGGTCACTTACAGCCCCCGCTCGTACTCGACTACGGCCTGGATCTGTTCTTCGG
>CAZEFG010000432.1:0-1646 GCA_964511355.1 uncultured Iamiaceae bacterium | reverse complement strand
CCTTCGGCCTCCTGGCCGGTGGTGTTGGTGCCCTTCGGCGGCCCGGGGATGATGGTGCCGGTGTCGACGATGAAGTTGTTGCCGGCGTCGACTTCCATCACGAAGCGGTCGAGGCCTCGGGGGGCAGGGCCGGCCTTGTACTCGCCCACCCGGTTGTACTGCGAACCGTGGCAACCACACTCGAACCACTGCGACGGCAGGCATTCGGGGACCCGGCAGCCCAGGTGGGGGCAGGTCTGCCACATGGCGATCAGCCCGGCGCGCATTCCGTTGAGCTCGGATTCGGAGTACACCGACTCGGCGGCTGACAGCCCCGACGACGGATACTCGGTGACCCACATGCGGCCTTCGGGCACGTAGAAGAAGCCGTTGCCGTCGCGCACGGCCTGCTTGACGTCGTCGACGCTGCCAAGGTTGATGCGGGCCCCGAAGCCACCACTGACCGAGGGCCAGAGGAAGGCGATGATGCCAGCGCCGAAGCCGCTGATGCCGAGACCCATGAACCCGACGATGCTGCGGTTGAAGAACTGCCGACGAGTGACGCCCACCAGTTCGGGGTCGGGCGGGACAAAGGGTGCCGGTGCCGAGGCAACCGGCGACGGCTCGATGGCGGTGCTCGGCGCGCTGGCTTCGCGTTCGTAGGCGCGGCCGCCCTTGGGGGCGTCGTCGTCAGCCGCGGTCGTGGACTTTCGCTGACGGTCACGAGAACGGGTCTCGCGGGACAGCTCGCCTAGGACCAGGTCAGTGTCGCGGCGCCGGGTGGAAGCGATGATGCCGACACCGGCCAACACGACCAGAACGACGATCGCAATGATGATGGCGGGACTCATGAGGATCCTCTCCCCGTCGGTTCGGACATCACAGCTCGAAGAACAGCCCGTCGGCCCATGGGAACACGAAGTTGTAGCCAGGGCCTCGGAAGAACGACGACACGATGGTCAGCACCGCCCAGAACATCATGAACATGGTGAACAGCGAGACCGCGAACTTGCGATCCTCGGGCTTGGTGCTCGGGTTCTGGTCGATGTAGGGCGCCAGGATCAACAAGAAGATGCCGATGCCGGGAATGGTCACGCCAGCCACCATGGGGTGGAACATGGTGAGCAGTTCCTGCAGCCCCAGGAAGTACCAAGGTGCCTTGGAGGGGTTCGGCGTCTGGTTGACGTTGGCCAGCGCCAGCAGCGGGGCGTTGACGAACACCGAGAAGATGAACGTGAAAGCGGTGATGGCCAGTGCCGCTACGAACTCGATGGCCAGCAGGTGAGGCCAGGTGTGGACCTTGTCGACCGGGGTCGCCTTGACATCTTGGATCGAGCCGGACTTGACGACTGTGAGCAGCCGCTGGGTGTGCCCGCCCGGACCCGTCGCGACCGGCGGGGCCGCGGTTGCTACTCCCCCGCCACCCGCAGCGGCGGGAGCGGTGGCCACCGCGGTACCGGTAGCGGCCCCGCCACCAGAAGCGCGATCCTTGGCGGCCTTGGACCGCTCGAGCAGGTGCGCGGGGATGCGGCTGGCGGACTCTGACGGGGCAGCCGCGTCGCCACCAGCGGCAGCCGATGTTGTGGCGGCCTCGCCGCCACCAGCGGCGCCGGCTTGGGCTTCGGCCTTCTTGCGGGCCTCTTCGGCCCGCTTGCGGAGGTGCTCTG
>CAZEFG010000431.1:0-1647 GCA_964511355.1 uncultured Iamiaceae bacterium | reverse complement strand
GATGCCGATGTGGTCACCTCCTATGAGGGTGAGGGCGGCGTACCGATGGGGTCGTTCTTCCGTCGGGTGGCGTTTGCGCTGCGGTTCGGCGACATCGAGCCGGTGATCTCGGGCTATGTGAACTCCGAGTCCCAGATCCTCTACATCAGAGACGTCGCCGACCGGGTGCGCACCGTGGCCCCGTTCATCTCATTTGACGCCGACCCCTACCCGGTGATCGCCAACGGCGGCATCTACTACGTGGTCGACGGGTACACCACGACCAACCGGCTGCCCTATTCGCAGCGGGCCAACACCGAGCAGGTGGGCGGACGCAGCGGTCTCGACCGCAGCTTCAACTACGTGCGCAACTCGGTGAAGGCGGTGGTCGACGCCTACGACGGCACCGTGGTGCTCTACGTCATCGACGACGACGACCCCATCGCCCGGGCCTATTCGCAGGCTTTCCCCGAGCTGTTCGCTCCGCTGTCGGAGATGCCCGACGACATTGCGACCAACCTGCGGTACCCGGAGGATCTGTTCACGATCCAGACGAACATGTGGGGGCGCTACCACCTCGACGACCCGCTCGAGTTCTACGCCCAGGACCAGTCGTGGCAGGTGGCCCAGGACCCGGGTGCGACCGTCGATGGCAGTGGTAATGCCACGGTGGTCACCAACGTCGAGGGCGAGCAGACCGGTACGCGTGAGCGGCGCATCGACGCCTACTACCTGTTGATGCGCCTGCCCGGCGAGGAAGAAGAGTCGTTTGTGATCCTGCGGTCGTTCGTGCCGATCTCGCAATCGGACGAACGCAAGGAACTCGAGTCGTTCATGGTGGCCAAGAGCGAGATCGAGGAGTACGGGCGGCTGGTGAGCTACGAGCTACCCACGCCGATCGACGGGCCCGCCATCGTCAACGCCAACATCTTGAGCCAGCAGTCGATCGCTCGTGAGATCTCGCTGTTGAACAGCCAGGGTTCGCGGGTGCGGCTGGGCAACCTGATCCTGGTGCCGGTCGAGCAGTCGATCCTGTATGTGCGGCCGCTATATGTGCAGGCGGCCGGCCAGACCCAGGTGCCGGAGCTACGGAACGTGATCGTGGCGTACGGCAACGAGATCGTGATGGCCAACTCGCTCGCCGAGGCGCTCGAAGAGATCTTCGACGTGCTGCCCGAGACCGGAGAGGATCCGGAGTTCGTGGAGGGTGACCCCGACGACCTCGACCCGGATCCCGGTGATGAGGGCGAGGATCCCGAGGGCGAGGGCGACGAGGGTGAGACTCCGCCGTCGACGACGGTTCCGCCGGCGACGGGCACGGTCGCCGAGCTGCTCGACCAGGCCGACCAGCTGTTTGCCGAAGCCGATGCGGCGCTGCGCGAGGGGAACCTGGGCGAGTACCAGCGGCTGGTCGGCGAGGCTCGTGAGCTGCTGAACCAGGCCCTGGGCCGCATCCGAGACGACGACTCACCGGCCCCGGATCCTGACCCGACCGAAACGACCTAGCCGACGGGCGATCGGGGGTTACTCCAGGCTTCCGCCGCCGCGAAACGGCCAGAGACGGCCGTCTCGCGACATCGGGAGGCGGGTTTCGGCCGCGAGTTGCTGTCGGAAACCAGGACCGCTATCGTCAACAGTCCGCCGCGGGGTGGAGCAGTCTGGTAGCTC
>CAZEFG010000430.1:0-1648 GCA_964511355.1 uncultured Iamiaceae bacterium | reverse complement strand
GCCGCCTGAGGTCACCCGGTCGGCGCCCCTTCGGGGGCGCCGACTCGCTTTTCCCCTCATGTTGCCACGAACTGGGTGGCAAATTCTCTGGCACCCCCTGCCAAAGGCAGCTGTGAGGTCAGTCCAGGCGACGCAAGAGCCGGTCGAGCTTGCGGCCGGCGCTGCGTAGAGCTCGCTCGATCTCGTCGAGGTCGGGCATGACAACGCTGGTCGGATCGTTGCGGTGGCGGTCGGCGATGGCCACGATCCGTTCGGTCAGTTCGGCAAGCGAGGTGGCGTCGGAGGCGAGCTGGGCGCGGTCTCGAGCCCGGTCGGAAGCGGTTGGGTCCTGGGAGCCGGTGTCCATGGAGGCAGTATTGCTTCTGATGGCGGTGTTGCTGCCAAGGACGGTATTGCTTCGCTCCACCCCAGACGCGACCGATAGCGTGACCAGGCCATGATCTCGCCGAATGTCCGCCATCTCCGCCCGTCAACCGCCTCCGACCTGACCAACCCGCAATGTTGACGCGGGTCGATCTTCGCGGCGTTGCGGCCGGTGATCTGGCCGCCGCCCTGCCCCGACCCCAGGCGGGTGCGGCCGAAGAGCCCGTCGCCGCGGTACGCGACATCATCGCCCAGGTACGCCAGGAGGGCGATGCGGCGCTGATCGAACTCACCGAGCGCTTCGACGGGGTGCGCCTCACCGACATCCGGGTGCCCGCGGAGGAGATCACCGGGGCTCTGGATGCCATCGAACCGGCGGTGCGGGCCGCTCTCGAAGCGGCCGCCGACCGCATCCGGGTGCACCACCAGACCCAGGTTCGTGCCGATACCAGCCACACCAACGACGGAATCGTCGTCGAAGGTCTGGTTCGTCCGGTGGGTCGGGCCGGGCTCTACGTACCGGGTGGTCGTGCGGCCTACCCCAGCACCGTGCTCATGACCGCTGTCCCTGCTCGGGTTGCCGGTGTTCCCGAGATCGCCCTCTGTGTCCCACCTGAGCGCACCACGGGGCGGATTGCTCAGGTGACCCTCGCCGCGGCCGCCATCGCCGGCGTCGACGAGGTGTACGCGGTCGGAGGAGCTCAGGTGATCGCCGCGTTGGCCTACGGCACCGAGACCATCGCCCCGGTCGACGTCATCGCTGGCCCTGGCAACGTCTATGTCGCCATCGCCAAGCGGGAAGTGGCCGATCAGGTCGGTATCGCGGCGGCATTCGCCGGTCCGTCAGAGGTAGTGGTCATCGCCGACGCCTCGGTTCCGTCTGCCTACGCCGCCGTCGACGTGATCCTGCAGGCCGAGCATGGTCCCGGCGGCACGGTATGGCTCGTCACCTGGGACGAGCAGGTCGCCGACCAGGTCGAAGCCGAGATCAAGCAGATGGTGGCGGCATCTCCCCGCCGCTCCGATATCGAGGCCACCATGGCCGACGGCGGCTTCTGTGCGGTGGTCGATTCGCCCGAGCAGGCGGTAGCGGTGGCCAACGTGGTCGCTCCCGAACACCTCGAACTCCTCTGCGCAGAGCCTCGGGCGCTGCTGCCTTTGGTCCGCAACGCACCCGCGGTGTTCTGTGGTCCTCTGTCGCCCGCCTCGGTGGGCGACTACATCGCCGGACCCAGCCACGTCCTGCCCACCGATGGCACGGCCCGCTTCGCCAGCGCTCTCACCG
>CAZEFG010000429.1:0-1663 GCA_964511355.1 uncultured Iamiaceae bacterium | reverse complement strand
ACCGCCCGGTGATAGGGCTCGCCGCCCATGGTGGAGGTGAACTCGGGGAGCTCGTCAGCCGACGGCGGTTCGAGCAGCGGTTCGGCGATGGCTTTGGCGCCATCGCGAGCGAGTTGGTCGAGTCGGCCTATGGCATCGTCGTAGAGCGCATCGAGGCGCTCTTGGTCGGCATCGGCGGGAATGATCACGTTCTCGATGAGGGTGACCCGCTGGCGCCAATGGTCAAAGGCCGCCAACTCGCCGATCACGGTGAGCATGGCGTCGGGGTGACCGCGGTCGTCGGTCGGGACGTTCGGGAGGTGTTCGACCTCGCGCACGACGTCGTAGCCGAGGTGGCCGACGATTCCGCCGTGCAGCGGTGGCAGCTCAGGGATCGACGGCGAGTGGTAGGCGGCGAGGAGCGCTTCGACGGTGGCCAGGACACCCTGGTCGAGCGGTAGCCCGGCGGGCAGGTCGCCCTCGACGGTGACCTGACCCCCACGGGAGACGATGGTGGCAATGGGATTGCGCCCCACGAATGACCAGCGGCTCCACCGATCGCCGTGCTCGACCGACTCGAGTAGAAATCCGGGCTGATCGTCGCCACAAAGACGGACGAAGGCAGCCACCGGGGTGATCAAGTCGGCCAGCAGGTCGCGCCAGACCGGCACGACCGTGTAGGTGGCCGCGAGACGGTGGAACTCAGCTCTCGACGGATGCATGTCCGAACTCCCGGTAGAAGCAGCTCACATTCCCGGTGTGGCAGGCCCCCCGTCCGACTTGTTCGACCTCGAACAGCAGGGCATCGCCATCGCAGTCGTAAAAGCCCCGGCGGACATACTGCCGGTCGCCAGAGGTCTCGCCCTTGCACCACAGCTCCTGGCGCGACCGGCTCCAGAACCAGGTACGGCCTGTCTCGAGCGTGCGCCTCAGCGACTCGGCGTTCATCCAAGAGAGCTGAAGCACCTGGCGGGTGTCGTGATCTTGGACGATTGCCGCCACCAGGCCATCGTCGCCGAAGCGGATCTGGTCGAGGTCGAACTCGTCGAAGGCGAGCGGGGTAACTGCGGGCATCTGCCCATGCTAGGAGGCAACCGCCCAGGGCCCGGGCCGCAATCCCGTAGGCGACGAGGCGAACCTACAGGTAGAGGCCCGTGCTGCTTTCGCCGAGACGACCGGCGGCCACCGCGTGGATGTCTCTCTCGCGAAGGATGATGTAGTCGTGGCCCCGCACTTCGACCTCATAGCGGTCCTCGGGGTTGAACAGCACCTGATCGCCTGGTTCCAGGGACCGCACGTTGGGGCCAACCGCCACGACCTCCGCCCACGCCAGGCGCTTGGATGCCTGGGCGGTGGCGGGAATGAGGATGCCGCCTGATGATCGCCGCTCACCTTCGGCCGCCTCGATCGACACGAGGATGCGGTCATTGAGCATCTTGATCGCCAGCTTGTCGTCGGGGTCCATCTGGCCGACGCTACCCGGTGGGTCAGTCTGGTCCCCCACTGATCAGACCGGGCGGACGTTGATGCCCGCACCCTGCATCAGCGCCTTCGCTTCGGCAACGGTGTACTCGCCGAAATGGAAGATCGAGGCGGCCAGCACCGCGTCGGCGCCGCCCTCGAGCACGCCGTCGACCAGGTGGTCGAGGTTCCCGACCCCGCCGGAGGCGATGACCGGTACGTT
>CAZEFG010000428.1:0-1689 GCA_964511355.1 uncultured Iamiaceae bacterium | reverse complement strand
GGGTGTGGGCGAGCGTCCGAGGGAAACCGAGTCGCTGAGTGCGGGAGCGTCAGGCGGCGGGGCGTTGATGGAGGGGTTGGCTCAGCGCGGCCTGCAAGCGGTGGTGAACGGATCGGGCGCGGCGCCGGAAGCGATCGCGGGTTGATCTGGGTATGTGGCCTGCTCGATACCGGCCTCGGCTCTCCCGCACGATGCGACCCTTGTAGATCTCGGCCCGCAAGGCATCTGACACCACCTTGCTCGGTCGGCCTCCGAACACCCCTCCAGCGCCCTCGACCGTCTGCACCAGTTCCTTCACGGACATGATGCGGCCGCTGTCATGAACGGCAAGGGTGAGTAAAACCCGCAGGTCCCAGCCAGAAATTGATCTGTCGTTTCGCATCGCCCGATTCTGATCAGGTGGTGTGACAGCGAGAGAGCGGGGAACAGCTCCCCCGCAGTTGTCGGCGCGAGGTGGGCAGGCGAGGGGGCGCGGTCCTGTTCGGGCGGCGGTTTGTCGGCGCGAGGTGGGCAAGCGTGAGCGCGCGCGAGGCTGCTGGGGCGCGGTCTTGTTCGGGTGGCAGCTTGTCGGCGCGAGGTGGGCAAGCTGCGGGGCCCGGGGTTGGAGCGGCGCTGGCGAAGGGAGCGTCAGGCCGGAGGAAGGAGCCGCTGGCGAGGGGAGCGTCAGGCCTCGGCGGCGATGGCGATGTCGCGGGCCCAGGGGTAGTCGGGCTTGCCGCTCGGGCTGCGTTCGATGTGGTCGACCCGCACGATGACCTTGGGGAGCTTGTAGCGCGACACGTGACGGCCGGCCTCGGCGAGCAGTTCGTCGTCGGTGGGATCGAACCCGTCACGGACCCGCACCACGGCCACCACCTCCTGGCCCCAACGCTCGCTCGGGCGGCCGACGACCACCGCGTCGTAGAGCGAGTCATGTTGCTTGAGGGCATGTTCGACTTCTTCGGCGAAGACCTTCTCGCCGCCGGTGTTGATGGTTACCGACTCGCGGCCGAGCAGTTCGACCTCGCCCTTGGCGTCGAGCCGGGCGCGGTCGCCGGCCACCACGTAGCGCACGCCGTCGATGACGGGGAACGTGCGCTCGGTCTTGGCCTGGTCGCGGTAGTAGCCGCGGGGGATGCGCCCGGTCTGGGCCAGCCAGCCGATCTCGGGGTCGCCGGGTTCGAGCAGCCGGGTGAGGTCGTCGCTGAGCACGTAGGACCCCTGCGACCGTTCGAAGTTCCCGCCGCTGGCGCCTGACCCGATGGCCTGGCGCCCCGATTCGGAGCTGCCGACCACGTCGAGGATCTTGAGCTGGGGCAACGCCGCCTGTAGGTCGCGCTTGACCGCGCCCGACAGCACCGCGCCGCCGCTGACGATGTGGCGCAGCGAGCTGAGGTCGTAGCTGCCTTGACGCATCTCTTCGAGAAGGGGGCGGGCGAAGGCGTCGCCCACGATGTTGAGGGCGGTGACCTTCTCGCGCTCGATGGTCGACAACAGGTCGGCGGGGTCGAGGCGCAGGGTGTTGTCCTGGATGACGACGGTTCCGCCGGTCATCCAGGTAGAGATGGCGTTCCAGTGGGCGGCGCCGTGCATGAGGGGCGGAGCGGGGCAGCTGCGCAGGGCCCGCTTCTCGGCGATGGCCACCAGCTCGTCGACCGATTCGTACTCGGTGCCGTCGCGGCGACGGAGCCCGACTGCGCCGACGAGGAA
>CAZEFG010000427.1:0-1689 GCA_964511355.1 uncultured Iamiaceae bacterium | reverse complement strand
GACCAGCCCGGCACCCACGTGCGCTACCACACCAGTTTCGACATCGTCAGCGTGCTGATCGAGCGGGCGGTCGGCGAGAGCCTGGATGCGGTACTGGCCCAGAGCGTCTTCGAGCCGCTCGGAATGGTCGATACCGGGTTCTGGGTGCCACCGGAGAAGCGGTCGCGGTTGGGGATCACCCGACAAACGGCCGACGGCGGGACCACCGTTGTGTGGGACAAGCCCGACGGCCGGTGGTCATCGCCGCCCCAGTTCCACTCGGGCGCGGCGGGTCTGGTGTCGACCACCGTCGACCTCGTCGCCTTTGGCGAGATGCTGCTCCGGTCAGGCGCGGTCGGGTCCGAATCGGTACTGGCTCCCTCGCTGGTCTCGGCCATGATGACCGACCAGTTGACCGACGAGCAGGCCGACCGCGCCCGACTCGGTGAGGAGGGCGTCGCTCTGGGGTGGGGTTTCGGCATCGGGGTCTTCCGCCGACCTGGCCCGGGCGGGTGGCCGCCCGCCGGGTCGTGTACCTGGGACGGTGGGACCGGCTGCCGGTTCCTGGTCGTTCCCCAACACGATCTCTGTGCCGTGATTCTGACCACCGACGACTTCTCGTCCCCGGCAGTGCCCCGGCTGCTCACCGAGTTCGTCACCCTCGTGGGCGAGGCCGTCGCGCGATCCTGACCAGCCCGTTCTGACCTGCCCTCGTCCTGACCTGCCCTCGTCTTGAGCAGCCCTCGACCCTGACCCGGCGGTTCCCGCCTTCGTCGCAGGATCGGATCGGTATTCGATCGGATCCTGCGATCAAGGGGGGTTGGACCAGGCGAGATCAGGCGAGATCAGGCGAATCAGGCCTGGTTAGGCCTTGGCGACCTTGAGGTTCACCTCGGCCACGCCGGCCAAGGCCTTCGAGACCGGACACTTGGCCTTGGCCTCATCGGCGAACCCGTTGATCTCGTCCTCTGAGAGGTCGGCGTCGACGGTGGTCGACAGGTCGATCCGGTTGATGGTGGGGCCGTCGTCGCCCACCATGATCGACACCTTGGCGGTGGTCTCGATGGAGCGGGGCGGGGTCTCGTTCTGGGTGAGGAGAAGGGCCAGGAACTGCGAGAAGCAGCCGGCGTGAGCAGCACCGATGAGTTCCTCGGGGTTGGAGCCGGCGCCATCGGCGAAGCGCGAAGCCTTGGAGAAGTCTCCCTGAATCCCGGTGCCGGTCGAGAACGTGCCCGACCCCTCGTCGATGGTGCCTTCCCAGCGAGCCGAAGCGTTTGCAGCCATGTTGCGGTCCTCTTTCCTCGTCGACCGACCCCTCGTCGTGATGGATCGACCGCACGTACGTCGTGCGGATACGTCAACTCTTGTTCTAGTACCCCAAGTGACAGATGCCACGGGAGCGCAACACCCGCCATTTGGCGCCACCGCCATTGACTGCGTTTATCGGATCGAGTCCCAGAACCTGTTGCAATCGCTCGGCCGACAGGGAATGGTGGAGTTACCAACGTCACATGGAGGCAGCCAATGTCTGACCAGGCCCACGCAGGTAACGGCGGTTCCACCACGGGGTCCGGGGCCCCGGCGCCCAGTGACCGAAACTCGCTCACCATCGGTGCCAACGGTCCGCTGCTTTTGCATGACGTGCACTTCCTTGAGCAGATGGCGCACTTCAATCGCGAGAAGGTCCCCGAGCGCCAGCCTCACGCCAAG
>CAZEFG010000426.1:0-1696 GCA_964511355.1 uncultured Iamiaceae bacterium | reverse complement strand
GGTGGGTCCGGCCCGACTTCACCACGGTCTTGAACTTGCGCTGCTTGCGCCGGAGACCTTTGGCCAGCTGATCGAGGGCGGGTATGACCTCGGTGACGATCGCTTCGGTCACGGCGAGGTGCATGGCGCTCGGGAACACGTCGTTGGACGACTGCGAAGCGTTGACGTGGTCGTTGGGGTGGATCGCGCCTTCGTCGCCCGCTTCGAGACCCAGCTCTTCGTTGGCCAGGCGGGCCAACACCTCGTTGGTGTTCATGTTCGACGAGGTGCCCGACCCGGTCTGGAACACATCGACCGGGAACTGGTCGTCCCACTCCCCCGCCGCCACTGCCTCGGCGGCGGCCACGATGGCCTTGGCCATGGCCGGGGTCACCTGCGGAACCTCTTTGGAGCGGCTGTTGACCACCGCGGCTTCGGCCTTGACCAGGGCCAGCGCCCGGATGAGGCGACGATCGATGGCGGCGCCGGAGATGGGGAAGTTCTGCACCGCCCGTTGGGTCTGAGCGCCCCACTTGGCGTCGACCGGGACGCGGACCTCGCCCATGGAGTCGTGCTCGATGCGCCACTGCTCAGCCATCACTGCCTCCTGAAATCGACTGGCTCCACCCTACGAGGCCAGTACCGTCGGCGACGTGCGAGTCGTGGAGCTGTGGCGTTTTCCGGTCAAGTCGATGCAGGGCGAACAGATCGAGGGGGCCGAGGTCGGCCCGCTCGGCATCGTGGGCGATCGTCGGTGGGGAGTGGTCGACCTCACCACCGGCCACGTGCTCACCGCCCGTCGCGTACCCGAGCTCCTCATGGCCCACGCCCGGTACCTCGGACCCGACGAGGTGGCGGTCACCCTGCCCGACGGCACCGAGACCACCGCAGCCGCTGACCTGTCCGAGTGGTTGGGCCGGCCCGTCGAGCTGCGCCGCGCCGATCAGCACCAGACACCGACCTATGAAGGGATGTCGGTGAACGACGACGACGATCCCGAGTTGCGCTGGTTGGCATGGGAAGGACCAACCGGGGTCTTCCACGATTCCAAGCGCACCCAGCTGTCGTTGTGCTCACAAGCGTCGCTCGGCGACTGGGACCGGCGCCGGTTCCGCCAGAACGTGGTGGTCGACCAGGGGGGCGAAGACGACCTGGTGGGCCGCTCGATCACCATCGGCACCTCGGTCCGGCTCGACGTGCTCAAGCAGATCGACCGGTGCGTCATGGTCACCCGACCCCAGCCCGGGGGGATCGAGCGCGACACGTCGGTGCTGAAGCAGGTCAACCGCGAGCGCGGCGGTTGTCTCGGCATCGGCATGCTCGTGGTGGTCGGCGGCACCATCACCCCCGGCGACCCCGTCGCCCCCGCCTGACCCACGGCCGCGCCCACGTGGCACGGCGCGGCGTGGGATCGGTACGGTTCGATCGTGGCTGACTTCTCCTACACCGATCTGTTGCCCATCGGCCCCGCCGACGTCGATTACCGGCTGATAACCACCGAGGGCGTATCCACCGTCGAGGCCGCGGGCCGGACCTTCCTCGAGGTCGACCCCGAAGCGATCCGGCTCCTCACCGCCGAGGCCATGCGCGACATCGCCCACCTGCTGCGGCCCGGCCACCTGGCCCAGCTCAGCGCCATCCTCGATGACCCCGAGGCATCGGCCAACGACCGGTTCGTGGCGCTCGACCTGCTCAAGAACGCCAACATCGCCGCCGG
>CAZEFG010000425.1:0-1702 GCA_964511355.1 uncultured Iamiaceae bacterium | reverse complement strand
CTCAAGGACCGCTTCGGCGCCCAGATCCGCACCCACTACCCGCTCGACGTCGACATCGAGGTGCAGATCGCCGAGCAAGAGGCCCGACCGCTCGAAGCTCCCGGAGTCGAGGTCAAGGTGCCCGACTTCATGACCGAGATCGTGGCCACCCTGAGCCACCTGGCCCGCCAGAGCCCCCACATCAACCAGCGTTCGGGTGTCTCGGTGCGCCTCACCGTGGCCAACCTCGAAACCCTGGTTGCCAACGCCGCCCGCCGGGCCCTGCGCAGCGGCGACACCGGCGTGGTGCCCCGGGTGTCCGACCTCGACGCCCTGGCCAGTTCCACCTCGGGCAAGGTCGAGATCGAGACCCTCGACGACGGACGCGACGGCCAGATTATCGAGCATCTGTTGCGGGCGGCGGTGCTCACCGTGTTCAAGGATCGGGTCGCTCCCGAACACTTCCGCGTGATCCTCACCGCCTTCGAGGAAGGCATCGTGGTCGACGCCGGCGAAGACATCGCCGCCTCTGACTACGTGGCTCTGCTCAACTCGGTGCCGGCCCTCGCCGAGCCGGTCGAGGCTCTGGTGGGGGCGTCGCCGTCGCCGGGCGAGGTGGCCAGCGCCGTCGAGTTGGTGCTCGAAGGCCTTCACCTCTCCAAGCGCCTCAACAAGGACGCCGCCGGTAGTCGGGTGTCGTACCGCGGCCGGACCTGATCATGGCTGGTTCGTCGCGCTTCTCGTACTCACGTTGGGACGGAACCCAGACCGGGTTCGAGCTCGACGCGTTCGACATCTTGTCCGAGATCACCGACGACCTGCTCTACCACGGCGACCTCAACGCCGCCCTTCGGCGCATGATGCAGTCCGGGTTCGAAGACCGCAACGGCGAACGCCTCCAGGGTGTGCGCGAGATGCTCGAGAAGCTCCGGCGCCGCCGCAAGGACCAACTCGATCGCTTCGACCTAGGTGGGGTCTACGACGACATCGCCCAGGAGCTGCGCGACGTGGTCGACATCGAGCGCGAGGCTCTCGACCGGCTGGCCGACGACGCCCGCAACTCAGGCGACCAGCGCCGCCAGGAGGTCGTCGAGGAGTCAACCACGCTCAAGCAGGCCAGCCTCGACATGTTGCCTCCCGACCTCGCCGGACAGGTGCGTGAGCTTCAGGACTACGACTTCACCTCGGCTGAGGCTCAGCAGAAGTTCGAGGAACTGCTCGACCAGCTTCGTCAGCAGCTCATGCAGCAGTACGTGAACCAGATGGCCGGTGCGGTGCAGAACATGACCCCCGAGGACATGGCCCGCATGAAGGACATGATGGCCGAGCTCAACCACATGCTCGAACAGCGCGAGGCCGGCGAAGAGCCCGACTTCGAAGGGTTCATGGACCGCTTCGGCGACTTCTTCCCCGAGAACCCCCAGAACCTCGACGAGCTGCTCGAGGTGATGGCCCAACGCATGGCCAACATGCAGGCCATGCTCAACTCGATGACCCCCGAGCAGCGGGCTCAGCTCCAGGGGTTGTCTGAGCAGTTGCTGTCCGACATGGACCTCGCCTTCCAGGCCGATCAGCTGTCGCGCAACCTCCAGAACGCCTTCCCCGACATGGGTTGGAACAACAGCTTCGACTTCCGGGGCCAGGACCCGCTCGGATTCGCCGAAGCGGCCGAGATGATGCAGGAGCTGGGCGACATCGACCAGCTCGAGAACCTGTTGCGGGG
>CAZEFG010000424.1:0-1723 GCA_964511355.1 uncultured Iamiaceae bacterium | reverse complement strand
GGCTCCATGCCACCCGCCTCGGTTTCGACCACCCCGACACCGGCGAGCACCTCAGTTTCCATTCCGAGCTCCCCCCTGATCTGGCCGAGGTGCTCTCTGCCTTGAGGTGAGCGCCGCCGAGGGGGAAGGCTTCGTCGGGGCAGCCACTACTCTCAGCGGCGTGACGAGCACGGAGTGGGTCTACCAGGCGGCGTGGAGTAGATCTCCAATTCCGTCGGCCATCCTCGACAGCGCCGGAAGGGTGATCGATCTCAACCGGGCCTATCTGGAGATGTCAGGTCGAACCCGCGACGAGATGATCGGCGCCTCGACCATCGAGCTCATCCACGCCGACGATCTTCCCGGGGTCGTCTTCGGACTCGATCAGCTCATGAGCGGCGTCGACGTCGTGCGTCAAAGCCGTCGCCACAAGCGCGCCGACGGGTCGTGGATCCGCATCGACGCGGCCACTCGACTGTTGCCGTATCCCTCCGGCGACGGCAGTTACGTGGTCGTCGTCGAGATCCTCGATCACCAGCCCGACGCGGTCGATGTCGATCTTCACACCGAGCTGATCGCCCGGCAGGTTTACCAGCCGGCAGGCGACGCGGCGTGCATCCACGATCCTTACGGCCGGGTGGCCTTTGCCTCTCCCAGCCTCGACACGCTGCTCGGCCGCCCCCAAGGGTGGATGATCGGCCGGCGCCTGACCGATACCGAGCTCGACCCGGTGCTGGCCGACGGCAGCCCCTGCGACAGCGACCAGAACCCTCTCGTCGACCCGGCGTGTGCCGCCTTCGCGTCCGGTGAAGAAGAGGCGGTCACCCTCGGGGTGAGTGCGGCCGATGGGTCGCGACGGTGGCTGGCCGTGGTGGCCGGTCCGGTCGGCCGGGCGGCGCTTCCGGTGCGCAGCTCGCTGCGCGACATCACCGAGTTGGTCGAGACCCAACAAGAAGCTCAGCGCCTGGCAGCCCTCGTCGAGGAACAGCTTGCCTACCGCGCCAACCACGACGACCTCACCGGGCTCACCGCTCGACGTATCGTGCTCGGCCAGCTCGACGAAGAGCTCAAAGCCGGTCGAACGATGTCGGTGGTGTTCGTCGATCTCGACGGCTTCAAGGCGATCAACGACGAACTGGGCCACCTCGCCGGCGATGATCTTCTCGTCGGGGTCGCAGACCGGCTCCGTGAGCTTCGGAGCCCTTCGATCACGGTCGGGCGCGCGGGGGGCGACGAGTTCGTCGCGGTGACCCCGAGCGCCGACCACGCGGAGGAGTTCGCCGCCCGGGTGAGGGCGGCGGTGGCCGATCCCGAAGGGCTTGTTCCTGGGAGCTCCCGCCGCGTGGGCGCGAGCGTCGGGGTGGCTCATTCCGAGGCGGGCGACGACCGGTCGAGCTTGTTGGCGCGGGCCGATCGCAGCATGTACGAACTCAAGAGGGCGGCCCGCGCCGCGGCCCGTGCCGCGCTGGACGGCTGAGCTAGCCCTAACTAGCCGCCCCGGGCCAGGCCCGCTCGCCGCGTGCCATCGAGGCGACATCGGCGAGGGTGGTGGCCTCCAGGTGCCGGCGCATGTGTTCGCCGACCTCGGCCCAGACCGCCAACAGCACGCACTGGCCCTCGTGGTCGCACGCCCCGTCCTTGTGGGGTTCACCGAAGTCACCGGCCACGATCGGACCATCGACCGCGCTCACGATGTCGGCCAGGGTGGTCTCGCCGGGTTCGCGAGCCAACACGTAACCGCCGC
>CAZEFG010000423.1:0-1730 GCA_964511355.1 uncultured Iamiaceae bacterium | reverse complement strand
AACGGGTGCCCGTCGGTGGCGGTGACGGTCTCGCCGTCGATGGTGATGTCGACCAAGACCTTGGTGCCGTAGCCGTAGATTGCGGCAACGACTTCCCGGGCGCTGGACTCGCCGGTGTCGGGATCGGTGGCCAGCACCTGGTCGCCGACCCTGAGATCCTCGATCGCCACTGAGCGTCCATCGGCCAACAACACCTCTGTGCCAGGCACGAAACTGTTGACCCGACACGCGGAACCAGGCGAAGCCTGGGAGGTGCGGGTCCCGCTCTTGGTCGTATCGACCACTCCGTCGCCGCGTCGCATAGACGGAGCGAGATCGTCGATCTTCGTCGGGGTGAAGCCCGCCATGTCGGTTGAGCCACGCATCACCGGAGACGGCATCGCTGACATCGAACGTGAGCCGCCCCGAGCTACCGCCCCTAGGCCGTCGTCCAGGGCACGCGCCCCGCGCCTGCCCATCCGGCCCGCCGCCATGGCGTCGCCCCAGCCTGGAATCGCAGCAGCAAAGGACAAGCCGGCATCGGCCCAGTTGCCTTCGACCAGGTACAACCCGCCGTTGATGACGTCGGCAACCAAGCCAGCGCCCGGAATCATGCCACCGACATCGAGCACGGTATGGATGTTGTCGAGGGCCCATCCCCCGGCGGCGGCAGCCGCACCCAGCGGGTCATGGATTAGACGGTCGCCTGCCGCTGCCACGCCGCTGACGATTGCGCCGCCAACCCTCACGCTCTTAAGGCCCGACGGATCGACAAACACTGTCGGCCTCGCGCCCGAGTACGCATAGCGCGACCCGTACATCTCGCCGACTGCTGAGTCGATGGGATCGACTGCGGTGAAAATCCCAAGGGTCGGTGAGTAATAGCGGGCCCGGAGGAATACCAGGTCGAGCTCCGACTCAAAGGTTCCGTCAGCGAAGCGCTCCAGCCCACCCGGCACACCCGCGACCAGCTCTTCGCTGTAGGAGACGTTGCCAAACGCGTCGTACTCGAACTGTGTGGCCACCCGGCCCAGGTCGTCGGTAACCCCGACCACAGATCCGAGGGCATCGATGTGGGTGAACCACTCTCGGTCGTCGGCCCGAACCTGTATTACGTGGACGCCATCGTGCACCCAACGCCGAACCCCAGTCGGGCTCGTCTCCAATGCCACCTGAGGCAGCGCCGCCAGCTGATCCCATTCATAGCGGGTCACTTCGCCGTCGACGGACTTCTCGCGCCGCAAGCTGTTGCCGTCGTATGCGTAGGTGATGACCTCGGCGGCCCCTTCGGGAGGACCGCGAGCCTCAACCCGGTTACCCAGCTCCTCGCTGGTCAGAGCCCGAGAGAAGATTGCCAGTTCGTCGATTTCGACCTGGGCAGGCTCAGGCGCCCCCACCGTCAGTGTCGGTGCCATCGGGCGCCGTCAGGATGAAGGCCGCCCCCGAGATGCCGAAGGGGACCGACCCTTGGACCGTCGAGGGTCAACCAGCGAGGGCTCTCGTACCGTAGTCACCAACGACTGCTGACTGGGGTTCTGACATGGATTATTCACCTGTCTCTGCCGAGGACTTCGCCGTGCTCGAAGGGCTCCACGGGTGGCGGTACGTCATGAACGCCATCCACACGGAGTTCAAGGCCGGATCATTCCCAAAGGCGGGGGCTCTGGCGGCATCGGTCGCCGACGCCGCTGAGGCGGCGAACCACCATCCCGACCTGGAGCTTCACTATCCCGACCGGTTGGTGGTGCATC
>CAZEFG010000422.1:0-1733 GCA_964511355.1 uncultured Iamiaceae bacterium | reverse complement strand
TAGACGTTCTCCACGCCGGTGATGATCATGTACGACTTGCGGTCGGTGAGGTACAAGAACCCGTCGTCGTCGTGTAGTCAGATGTCGCCGAGGGTGGTCCAACCCCGCCCCTTAGGGTCGCGCGAGTCCTTGGTCTTGTCGGGATCGTTGTGGTACTCGAAGGACGTGGCCGAGCCGAAGTAGACGGTGCCTTCTTCGCCGACGGGTAGTTCGTTGCCTTCGTCGTCGAGGATGTGCAACTCGCCGGTGAGGGCGCGACCCACGGTGCCCTTGTGGGCCAGCCAGTCATGGGAGTTGGTGTAGACGAAACCGTTGCCTTCGGTGCCGGCGTAGTACTCGTGCAGTACCGGGCCCCACCACTCGATCATCTGCTCCTTCACCGGTACCGGGCAGGGAGCAGCCGCGTGGATGGCCACCTGCAGGCTCGAGACGTCGTACTTAGCCCGTACGGCTTCGGGCAGCTTGAGCATGCGCACAAACATGGTGGGCACCCACTGGCTGGTGGTCACCCCGTACTTCTCGATGTTGCGGAGCGCTTCCTCGGGATCGAAGTGCTCCATGACGATGACGGTGCCGCCCACGCGGTGGACGCCCATGGAAAAGCGCAGCGGAGCAGCGTGGTAGAGCGGGGCGGGGGAGAGGTAGACCGCGTTCTCGTCGAACCCGAACAGCAGCTGAGCAGCGCCCGCAAGAGCGGTAGGAGCGCCGAGCTCGGTGTCGGGAATGGGGATCTTCACACCCTTGGGCCGTCCGGTCGTGCCCGATGAGTAGAGCATGTCGAGACCTTCGCGGCGGGGCGCCGGCAGGGGCTCGGCCGGTTGGGCGGCGACAGCGTCTTCGAAGCGCTCATAGCCCTCGAGGTCGGCGCCAATGATGAAGCGATGGGCGACCTTCGGAGTGAGCTTGATCAGCTCGGCTGCGGCCTCGCGCTTGTAGTCGCTGGTGATGAACAGCTTGGCGTTGCAGTCGTTGAGGATGTACTCCATCTCGTCGACGGTGAGCCGCGACGACATGGCCGTCCAGTAGACACCCGCGTAGGCGGCACCCCAGGCGATCTTGTAGAAGTCGGGGTGGTTCTCCATGCAGAAGGCGACATGTTCGCCCGGTTCCACCCCCGAGGCCCGGATCAGCTGGGAGATGCGGTTGGCCGCGTCGTCGAGCTCACGGTAGGTGACCACCTGATCGGTGGACGCCATGATGTAGGCGGGATGGTCAGGTCGGCTTTCGGCGAATGCGCCCGGGAAGTTGGCCATGGACCGGAACCGTAACGCGTGCAGCGCAGGTGTGACGGACGCTACGTTCTCTTGTTGGACAGATCGTCACCGCGTGGTCGGCACCCGCCGATCGCCGAGCAGAGGGGGACCACAACATGTCGGTAGCCGGATCGGACGTGGCGGATCAGGAACAGCGGGTACGGGGCCTGGTCAAGGAGTTGGTGTCCAGCCACGACACCTCCGACGTAACCGGATTCCTCGGCGCGCAGTACGACCTCGGCCTGGCGTGGGTGCGTTTCCCTGAAGGGTTCGGCGGTCTCGGTCTGTCGCCCAAGTTGCAGAACGTGATCAACGCCGAGCTCTCGGCGGTCGGTGCCCCGAGCCCCTACTTTCGCAACCCCATCGGTTACGGCATGGGAGCGCCCACCGTGGTCACCCATGGCTCCGAGGCCCAGAAGAAGCGCTATCTGCGGCCCCTGTTCACCGGAGAAGAGGTCTGGTGCCAGCTCTTCAGCGAAC
>CAZEFG010000421.1:0-1770 GCA_964511355.1 uncultured Iamiaceae bacterium | reverse complement strand
CGTCCTTGGCCCGGTCGGCGATGGTGATGAAGCCCTCGTCGTCGATGTAGGCGAGATCGCCGGTGTAGAGCCAGCCGTCGACGAAGGTGGCGGCGGTCTCATCGGGCTTGTTCCAGTAGCCCCGCACCACATTGGGGCCCTTGATCAACAGCTCCCCCACCTCGCCGACAGCTAAGTCGTCTCCGGTGGGACCGACCACCCGCACGTCGACCACCGCGATCGGCCGCCCGATGCTGTGGGGCTTGCGTACGTAGTCGGCGCCACCGTTGGCGATGGCGACCGAGGATGTCTCGGTGAGGCCGTAACCGTTGCCGGGCGCGGCGACGGGGAAGTGCTCCCCGATCCGGCGGACCAACTCGGGCGGGGCGGGGGCCCCGCCGTAGCCGATTGAGGTGATGCTCGACAGGTCGTGGTCGCCGAACTTGGGCGACTCCAGCACCTCCCACACCATCGACGGGACCCCGCCGAAGGATGTGAGCCGTTCGCGCTCGATCAGCTCCAGCGCCCGCTCCGGGTTCCAGCGGTACATCATCACCAGCTTGGAACCGGCCGCGGTCGAGCCGACCATGGTGGCGTGGCATCCGGTGACGTGGAACAACGGCACCGACAGAAGTCGACCGGCTTGAGGGCGTTCGGTGATCGGCGGCAGTTCGGTTCCGGTCAGGGCCGCCCCCCGGGCCAGGGCGTATTGGCCATTGGCGGTGATGGTGCAGATGTTGCGGTGGGTGCCCACCGCTCCCTTGGGGACGCCGGTGGTTCCCGAGGTGTAGAAGATGGTGGCGTCGTCATCGGGGTCTATGTCGATGTCGGGCACCTGTCCTGGTCCGCCGAGAGCCACCAGCTCATCGAGGGAGATCCAGCCGGGTACTGAGCCGCGGGCCACGACCCGGGTGGCGACCGAGGTGTCGCCCAGATGCTCGTCGAGCAGCAGGGCTCGTTCCTCGTCGGCGACGAGCACCTTGGCGCCCGAGTCGGCCAGGGCATAGCTCAGCTCGCCGGCGGTCCACCAGGCATTGAGGGGGACCACGATGGCTCCCGCGGCGGTGGTGGCCCAGAAGGACGCGATCCACTCGGGGAAGTTGCGCATGGCGATGGCGACCCGGTCGCCGGGTTCCACCCCGAAGTCGTCGATGAAACGGTGTGACAGGTTGGCGGCGATGGCGTAATGCTCAGCGAAGGTCCAGCGGTCGTCCTCGTAGACGACGAAGGTGCGGTCTCCGAACTGGCGGGAGGCTTCGAGGGTGTGAACGAGCGTGGGAGGTGTGTTGGCATAGACCTTGGTGGGGACGCCCCGCACCTCGACTTCGGTGATCTCGAATTCACCCCCCGGGCCTGTCAGTTCTGCTGCAATCTCGGCGCGCGTTGGCGGCATCGACCAATCCCCCCTGCTGGTTCGGTGTCGTCGGTCCCCCGACCGACGACCTCGACGCTACCGGCTGATCAGGCCACCAAAGCCCACCGGGCCGTGTCCGGATTGGAACATCGGCGACGCTGAACGTGTTGGCCCCTGTAAGCCACGATCTTCTAGGAGTCCTTTGTGCCCGTCCCCCTCTCCATCCTCGATCTAGCGTTCGTCGACAAGGGTCGTAGCATCGGCGACAGCTTGGCGCACAGCGTCGACCTGGCCAGACGCGCCGAGGAGTTGGGCTACACCCGGGTTTGGTACGCAGAACACCACAACATGTCCTCGATCGCCTCGTCGGCCACCAGCGTGTTGATCGCCCACGTGGCCGCCCACACATCGACCATTCGCCTGGGGTCGGGTGGGGT
>CAZEFG010000420.1:0-1770 GCA_964511355.1 uncultured Iamiaceae bacterium | reverse complement strand
ACCCGGGTCGGGCTGTTGGGAACCGCCTTCACCATGGAACAGCCCTTCTACCGTGACCGCCTGGCTGGCCATGGGCTCGACGTGGCGGTCCCTGGCGACTCTGATCGGGCCGAGCTGCATCGGGTGATCTTCGACGAGTTGGTCCACGGCGTGATCGACGACGGTTCGCGGCGCCGGATCGAGGCCATGATTGCCCAGCTTGCCGACGACGGGGCCGAAGGGGTGATCCTGGGCTGCACCGAGATCGAGATGCTCATCGGCCAGGAGAACAGCCCAGTGCCGGTGTTTCCCACCACGGCACTACACGTGGCGACCTTGGTCGACGCGGCGCTCGCCTGACGCCTTCCGGCTAGCTGATGAGGGGGAAGAGGTCCTTGACGATTCCTAACTAGTTCTACTAGTACTAGAACTAATGACTAAACAAAGCGCCGCCCGTCTCGTCCTCCTGGCCATAGCCGCCGTCACCGTGGCGGTCGCGGTGGTCCCGCTCCTGGTGGTCGGGGACCTGCCCGATCCGGTGGCCACCCAGTGGTCGTTCGACGGCACGGTTTCCTCCACCATGCCCTCGACCGTCCTGCTCGCCCTGGTGGCGGTGTTCGTGGTGCCTTCGGCCGCGGCGATGGCAGCGGTCGCCTTCTCCCGGCGCGAGGCCCGACCCGGCAGCCGCATGTGGGTCGGGGTGCTCGCTCTGGTGGCGACGATGTTGTCTTTGGTGTCGCTCCTGACTGCCCTGGCCAACCAGGGCCATGACAACGCCGCCGACGTCACCGGCCCGTCGGTATGGGAGATCATCCTCGTTGTCATCGTGCCGCTAGCCGTCGCCGCAGTCGTGGCGTGGGCGGTGGCCCAACTGCCGGAGTCGCCCCTGCCCGCGGTCGACGCCCGGCCCCTGCAGGTGGACGACAGCGTGGTGGTCGCCTGGTCCCGGAGTCTCACAGTCCGCTGGCTGTTGTGGTTGGCCGCGGTGGTGGGCGCCGTCGGCGTCGGCCTTGCCCTGCTGACCAGCGAGCCGTGGACTGGTGTGGTCCTGGTCGTCAGCATCGTGCCCGTCGCCCTGCTGGCCCGCATCGAGGTGTTCGCCGATCGGCGGGGACTGACGGTGGCCTACGGCCCCTGGGCCTGGCCCCGCACCCGCATCCCGCTCGAGCGCATAGAGGCCGCCGAGGCCATCGACCTCAAGCCGGCCGAGTGGGGAGGCTGGGGCTATCGCGGCAGCCTCAAACTCTTCCGGCAAGCGGCAGTAGTGCTGCGCGGGGGCCCGGGACTGCGTATCGATCTGGCCGACGGTCGCCGCTTCGCGGTGTCGATCGACGACCCGGGGACTGCGGCCGCCGTGCTCAACCGCGAGGCGAGCCGGGCGTGAGAAGCGGCGCCGCAGACAATGGGGCCAGTCGTCCGTGCTGATCGAACTCGACTCGGCTTCGACGGTCCCCCTCTTCGCCCAGATCGCCGGCTCGGTCCGTCGTCAGATCGCCGCCGGCGCCATCAAGGCCGGTGATCGCCTACCCGCGGCTCGGGAGCTGGCGGCCTCGCTCGGGGTCAACATGCACACCGTCCTGCGCGCATACCAGATGTTGCGCGACGAAGGCCTGGTCGACATGCGGCGTAGTCGGGGTGTGGTGGTCACCGCACGCGCTCCCGACGACGCCGAACTCATCGACCAGGCCAAAGCGTTCATCGTCCTGGCTCGCAGCCACGGCCTGTCCGACACCGAACTGATCCAGATCCTGGAGGCCAACCTGTGATCACCGCACCTCCCACCCCTGTCGG
>CAZEFG010000419.1:0-1778 GCA_964511355.1 uncultured Iamiaceae bacterium | reverse complement strand
GCTCTCTCCAACGGCGAGATCGACGGAGGGTTCCCGCAGGCCCAGCTCGACCTTCTCCAGCAGGTCGATGGCATCGCCAACGCCGAGTACGAAGTCGGCTTCGGCACCTTCTGGGAGCACATCGACTTCAACCTCGAAACCCCGGCTCTGTCTGAGCTTGAGGTGCGCCAAGCCATCGCCTTGGGTCTCGACCGCGCCGAGATCGTGAGCCGCATCCCCGGCCAGTTCAGCGACGACGTCGAGCTTCTCAACAACCGGGTCTTCTTCCCGGGTGGCGCGGCCTATGTCGACAACGCCGGCGACTACGGCGAGCAGGATCAGGACGCGGCTCGCGCCGCTCTCGAAGGTGCCGGTTGGGCTGAAGGCTCCGACGGTGTCTACGCCAAGGACGGCCAGCGCCTGTCGCTACGTCTCGCCTGGCGTGACCCCAACCCCCGTCGCGAGCAGACAGCGCAGCTCATCCAGGCTCAGCTCGCCGATGTCGGCATCGAGATCCAGCTGTCACCTCAGCCGGACTTCACCTTCCTCGACGAGGGCAACTTCGACATCGCCCTGTTCGGCTGGACCGGTGGTCTGACCCTCGGCTCGCAGCGCTCGCTGTACACCAGCGGCGAGGGCCAGAACTTCGCCAAGTACAGCAACCCCGAGGTCGACAGCCTGCTCGCCCAGGCCGACGTGACTCTCGATGAGGACGAGCGCCTCGACCTGTACAACCAGGTCGACGAGATCCTCTGGCAGGACCTCCCCACCATCCCGATGTTCCAGAACCCCGAGATCCTGTTCTGGACCGAGGGAGTCTCCAACATGGTCTACAACGGGTACCAGGGTCCCACCTGGAATGCCCGGACCTGGACCATCCAATAGGAAGACGGGCGTGAGTGTGGGTCGGGGGCCAACATGGCCCCCGACCCACACCGCTTCGCCGGAACAGAGCTCTTAGGACGTGCTCGCCTTCGTCATCCGACGGATCGCCATTTCGATCCCGCTGATCCTCGTCTCCTCATTCCTGGTGTTCATGTTGGTGGCCAGTGCCGCTGACCCCTTGGAGGAGATGCGGCTCAACCCCCGCGTCTCAGAAGAGACGATCGCCGCACGGGAACGGGCCCTCAACCTCGACAAGCCTGTGCTCGAGCGCTACTCGATCTGGTTGACCGACGCCGTCCAGGGTGACTTCGGGGTCGACAATCGGGGGAGCCAGGTCGCCCCGCAGCTGACCCGCGCCCTGGGCACGACGCTGCGGCTGGTGGTGGTGGCCATCTTCCTGGCGGTCGTGCTGTCGTTGATCGTTGGTGTCATCAGCGCGGTGCGTCAGTACTCATGGTTCGATTACTCGTCCACCTTCGCTGCCTTCTTGTTCTATTCGTTACCGGTGTTCTGGCTGGCAGTTCTTCTGAAGGAGTTCGCCGCCATCCGGGTCAACAACGTGTTGGAGAGCCTCGGGTTCAGCCGATGGATCGCCACGGTTGGTTCGCAGTCGGCGACCTTCAACGGCAGCACCATGGCCCGTCTGGGCGATATCGCCGGCCACACCTTTCTGCCGGCGCTCACTCTCATCCTGGTCAGCTTCGCCGCCTACAGCCGCTACACGCGGTCGTCGATGCTCGACACGCTCAGCTCCGACTACGTGCGCACCGCCGAGGCCAAGGGCATCCCTCGCCGTCAGGTGCTCCGCAAGCACGCCCTGCGCAACGCCTTGTTGCCGGTCACCACGGTGGTGGCCCTCGACTTCTCGGCGGTCATCGGCGGGGCGATCGTCACCGAGCGGGTGTTCAACTGGC
>CAZEFG010000418.1:0-1788 GCA_964511355.1 uncultured Iamiaceae bacterium | reverse complement strand
GCCAGGCGGGACTGGCGCACGTGGTGGGTGGTGCGGCGCCGATCGCGGCTGGCCTCCATGCCGCCGTGTTCGGCGATGGCCCTCAGCCGGTTGATGACCCGCCACGAGGTCATCCACGGGAGCAGCCACAAACCCAGGTAGAGCTCGGGGCGGCCGGCGAGCGTGAAGGCGGCGATGAGAACCAGCTGGGCACCCAGAATCCGCAGAGCGAACGGTCGCGACGTAGACGACCGCAGTGCTCTCAACAGCGGCGCCAAGTTCTTCCAGCCCGAGATGCCGACCGCGTCGCGCACCAACTTCCTGCGCAAGCTGGCCCGAGAGATCGGGTAGCCGACATAGAGGCCCATGTCGGGCTCATTGGGCCCGAACTCCTCCTTGTGGTGGGCGAAGTGGCTGCGCCGATAGGCATCGAGAGGCACGAAGGCGGGGTACGCCAACAACCAGCGCCCCACCCAGTCGTTCACTCGCTTGTTGGTGAACAGGAGCTTGTGGGCGGCCTCGTGGGCCAGGATCGCCAGCCGGGCGAAGACCGTGCCCATGGCCACGACCGCCAGGAGATAGCCGGCGGGATGGGCGCCCCATGCGGCGAGGGCGATGATGGCGGCCGCTTGGGTCCAGGCGACGACGATCGCCCACACGTTGCCCCAGTCGTTGATGCGACGCAGCTCGGCCCGCAGCTCGGGTACCGGCATCGCCGAGACGGTGAGCCGGTCGGTGGGCAAGACCTCGGGCAGATGCTCAGCCGGGGGCACCATCGTCGTCGACATGCCCTGATCGTAGTACGATCTCGCTGCACATGTCACGACTTGGTAATACTGGCCTGCAGACGAGCGTGAACGCGATCGGTGTTGGCAACCCCGGCCTCGGGGGTCAAGCAGCACTCCCCGGTCGCCCGCTGACCGCCCGGTCGGTGCTGCTGTCGGTACTTCTCGGCACCGAACCGCCGCGCCTGCCGGTGGCTCTCCTGGTGAGCACCACCGCCCTGTTCGGCATCGCCGAGGGAACCGCCCGCACCGCACTGTCCCGCATGGCCAGCTCAGGCGAACTCACCACCGACGACGCGTGGTATGCGATCGCGGACCCCCGACTGTTGGAACGCCAGAGCCGACAAGCAGCCAGCCGCCGGGGCGAGACCCAGCCTTGGGACCGAGCCTGGACCCAGCTGGTGGTGGTCGCCCCGGGCCGGCGACCCGCGGACGAAAGGGCTGCCATGCGCGACGAGATGAGACGCTCCCGCATGGGTGAGCTGCGCGAAGGACTGTGGCTCCGGCCCGACAACCTCGGCCTCTCCCCCACCGACCAAAAGCACCTGGCCCGGTTCAGCGTCGAGCCCGACGACCCCCACGCCTTGGTCGAACGCCTGTGGGATCTCAAGGGCTGGGCCTCCACGGCCCGACAGCTGACCGATCAGATCACCCAGCTGACCCCGATCCTCGAGTCGCGCGACCCAACTCCACTGGCCGAGGGCTTCGTCCTGTCGGCCGCGGTGTTGCGACACCTGCAGGCCGACCCGCTCCTGCCCGCCGAGCTACTGGACCCGAAGTGGCCAGGACAGACGTTGCGTCAGGCCTATGACCGGTACGACTCCGCCTACCGGATGGTGCTGCAGTCGTGGTTCGACCACTTTCGATGACGACCGCCTACCGTGTGGGCGTGCAACCCCACCCAAGCAAGGGAACCTGATGGCCACGGTCTCTTTCGACGAGGTCTCCAAGCACTTCGGAGACGTGGTCGCGGTCGATGATCTGACCCTCGCCGCGGCCGACGACGACTTTCTCGTCCTGCTCG
>CAZEFG010000417.1:0-1789 GCA_964511355.1 uncultured Iamiaceae bacterium | reverse complement strand
ACATGGCGAGCATGAACCCGGTGTCGCCCACCCGGTTGGTGATGAAGGCCTTCTTACCGGCGGTGGCGTTGGCCGGATCGGTGAACCAGAACGAGATCAGCAGGTACGAGCAGGCGCCGACGCCTTCCCAGCCGAGGAAGGTGAGCACCAGGTTGTTTCCCAGCACCAGCAACAGCATGGAGAAGGCGAACAGGTTGAGGTACAGGAAGAACTTGGAGAAGTTCGGGTCTCCGTGCATGTAGCCAACGGAGTAGACGTGGATGAGCGATGCCACGCCGGTGATGAACAGCGCCATGGTGATCGACAACGGATCGACGAGGAACCCTGCCTGCACCGACAGATCGCCGGCCGGTATCCAGTCGAACAGGACCTGCTCGAAGAAGCGATCCTCGGCGGGCAGGTCGACGAGCCCGAAGAACACCACGACCGTGGCGGCGAAGGATCCGAACATGGCGACGGTGGCCAGCCACCCGGCAGCGGGCTCTCCCAGACGGCGACCGAGGACCAGCAGCGTGAGAAAGCCGGCCAGCGGCAATGCAGGTATGAGCCAGACGAGATCGAGCATGGAACAGGTCAGCCTTTGAGGAGCGCGAGGTCGTCGGCGGTGGCTCGCGAGCGGCGGCGCATGACGGTCACGATGATGGCCAGGCCGACGACCACCTCGGCCGCCGCCACCACGAGGACGAAGAACACCACCGACTGACCGCCGACATCACCGAAGAGGCGGGCGAAGGTGACAAAGGACAGGTTGACGGCGTTGAGCATGAGCTCGACGCACATGAACATCACCAGCGGGTTGCGACGGATGAGAAGGCCGACGCCTCCGATGGTGAACAAGAGTGCAGACAGGATCAGGTACCAGACCGGCGTTACCATCACGCGACCTCGTTCTGGGACTCGGACTCGGCGATCTGGTCGCCCTTGCGCACCATGACCACCGCACCGACCACGGCGATGGTGAGCAGCAGCGCGGTGGCTTCGAGGGCGAAGACGTAGTCGGTGAACAGGCTTCGACCCAACCGCACGATGTCGGCGCCCATGTCGGTGACGGGGCCGGTGACGCGAGGTGTTCCGGTGATCGCATCAGTGCCCGATGAGAGGGCGAGACCGACCATGGCCATGAAGGCCACCCCACCGGCGACGGCCGCGGGACGCTGCCCGGTGATGGGCTCGATACGCACGTCGTCGACGTGGTCGACCCCGAGCAGCATCAGCACGAACAGGAACAGGACCACGATGGCACCGGCGTAGACGATCACCTGGACCGCAGCGAGGAAGTGGGCTTCCTGGGCCACGAACAGGACCGCGATGCCGAACAACGTGGCGATCATGTGCAGCGCGGCCCGGACGGTGTTGTTGCTGAGCACCACGCCGATGGCACCGCCGAGGATCACCAGCGCACCGATCAGGAAGACGAAGGTCTCCATCAGTGGTGGCCTCCGTGATCATGGTCAGGGTGCTCGCCGTGGGAAGACTCGTCCGCGGGTGGGGTGTCGGTGGCCGCTTCCATCTCAGCTCGCTGCCCGCCTTCGGGGGCCCGGATGCCGTAGCCGAGCTCGCCTGACCAACCCACCAGACCGGTGTAGTTGGCATCGCCAGAGGGGGCGGTGGCCCGGACCCAGGCCGACGTGTGCTCGTCCTCGCCCGGGCGCCAGTCTTCCCAGGGCAGGTGCTGGGGCAGGCCGTCGTCGTCGACCAGCAACTCAGCCTTGGTGTAGATGGCGTCGTCGCGGTTGGTGAAGGAGAACTCGAACAGCTTCGACTCGGTGATGGCCTCGGTGGGGCAGGC
>CAZEFG010000416.1:0-1804 GCA_964511355.1 uncultured Iamiaceae bacterium | reverse complement strand
ACCGGTGGTCGCTGCACACCTTCAACGACGCCAGCCATCTGTTGGGTCTGGAAGCCAGCCCCGAGGGGTAGTCGCTGCCTCATGAGCGACACAGCCATGAGCGAGGACCGTCCCCAGGACACGGCCCCTTCAAGTGATACGGATTACACCGTGGAAAGCGCCCGTGAGGCCGCCGCACGGGACGATCTAGCCCGCTGGGTGCGGGAGTTCCTGGGCAGCGAGGGCAGCGACAACGCCGAGCTCGGTCGGATGCTGACCGACCGGGAGCGCTGGTGGATCGGCCCCGTGGAGCTGCCGATCCGCGCCCTGCATCGCTTGGTCGGCCCTCCGGGAGATCCCGTGTTGGTCGCCGTGGCCGACGACGACTGGTGGCGCGACGACGTGCACGAGATGGCCGAGCGGATCGACGACGACGAGTGGGAACCACCTCCGGTGGTGGTGAGCTATCGCGACGCTCATCTGGCCCTGGAGGACGGCAACCATCGGGTGGAGGGGCTCCGCCGAAGCGGAGCTGAGCAAGCGTGGGCGGTCGTCGGCTTCGAAAGCGAAACCGAACGCGACCAGTTCATCGCGTCGGTCGATCAGCTCCAGAGCTGATCGCGGGCCCGGAAAGTCGAGAGCGGGCGGACCCGATCGGGTCCGCCCGCTCTCAGTTGATCGATCTGTCAGTCGACAGGTTCAGACCGGCTCACTCGAAGACGAAGTCTCCGATGTAGCTGGCCTCGTAGCCATTGACCAGGTTCTCGGCGCCCATCGGGAAGTCCGGGTTGGGCTTGAAGACCGATGAGGTCGTCGGCGGGACACGATCGGCGGGAGAACCGTAGACGTAGTCGCCGACCAGGTCGCCGAAGCTCACGGTGCCCAGATCTTCGTAGGCGGCCACCAGGCCGTCGCGGCTCAGGTCACCGTTGGCCACGGCGGCCTCGAGGAGCTGGTGAACCGCGATTCCCTGGAGGTAACCGAAGGTGAAGTAGAAGTCGGGGGTGGACTCGGGAGCGTAGGTCTCCTGGATGCGGACCAGCTCGGCCATGCCCTCGACGCTCTCGTCGCCGTAGTTGGCCCCTTCGGTGAGGAGCAGGTAGTTCTCCTGAATACCGGCGAAGCCCGCGATCAACGCCAGCCACGAGGGGGACAGCCCGAGGATGGTGGGCTTGTAGGTTCCTTCTTCGAGGGCGGTATTGAGGGGGAAGGTGTCGGTGACGGTGGCCACGAACAGAACCACCTCACAGCCAGCACCCTCCAGGGCGCCGAGCTGAGCGGTGAAGGTCTGAGGGGCGCGACCCTCCGAAGGGGCGGGGAAGGTGGCCTGATGGGCGATGTCGATACCGAGGTTCTCGGCCGCGAACTCGGCCCCGGCTACACCGGTGTCGCCGTACTCGTCATCGCTGGCCAAGGTGCAGAGGACCTTGCCCTCGTTCTCGGACTGGTTGTAGTACCAGTCGATGCCGTTGATGGCCTGGACCTGGTAGGGCCCGCCAACGGGGATCAGGTTGGGCTCCTGGACCCAGGCCGAGTCGAGCGACGCCGGGGAGGCCAGCATGTTGTCGTCTTCGAAGTCGGGAATCAAAGCATTGGTCACATCGGTTCCCAGCACCTGCAGGATCATGGCCACGTCTTCGCGCAGGGACGCATAGCTCGAACCGGCGGTGGCGGGATCGTAGGCGGTGTCTTCGATCCGCAATTCGACGGGGTACTTGCCGGCGATGCCGCCCAGTTCCTCGTTGACGTAGTCGAAGTACGCCTGGTTGCCAGCGGTGAGGGGCTCACCGATGATGGCCACCGAACCCGAGGTGGGGGTCAGAAC
>CAZEFG010000415.1:0-1806 GCA_964511355.1 uncultured Iamiaceae bacterium | reverse complement strand
TCCACCGCAACCTGTCGATCGAGGACCAGGCGGCCGAGGTCGACCGGGTCAAGCGGTCCGAGTCCGGGATGATCGTCGACCCCGTGACCGTGGGGCCCGACGCCACCGTCGGCGACGCCATGGCGCTGATGGAGCAGTTCCACATCTCGGGCGTGCCGGTCACCACCCCCGACGGCCGCCTGGTGGGCATCGTCACCAACCGCGACCTCCGCTTCAACGACCGGGCCGACGTTCCGGTCACCGAGCTCATGACGTCTGAGAACCTCATCACCGGGCCGGTCGGCACCACCCTCGAAGACGCCATGGCCATCCTGGGCAAGCACCGCATCGAGAAGCTGCCCATCGTCGACGACAACGGCAAGCTGTCGGGGCTCATCACGGTCAAGGACATCCAAAAGCGCATCGCCTATCCCCACGCCACCAAGGACGACCGGGGTCGTCTGCGGGTGGCGGCCGCGGTGGGCACCGGTCCCGACGTGTTCGACCGGGTTGGCGCGCTGGTCGATCGGGGGGTCGATGTGGTGGTGGTCGACACCGCCCACGGCCACGCCCGCAGTGTCATCGACGTGTTGTCGAAGGTGAAGGCCAACTGGTCGATCGACGTGATCGCCGGCAACGTCGCCACCGGCGAAGCCACCGAAGCGCTCATCGCCGCCGGCGCCGACGCCGTGAAGGTCGGCATAGGGCCTGGATGTTTCGCGGCCGGTACCCGGGTCCTCATGGCCAACGGCACCTACCGCAACATCGAAGAAGTGCAGGCGGGCGATCGGGTTCTCAACATGAACGGCGAACCGGTCACCGTGCTCAAGGCTTGGTGCACGGGGGTACGCGAGGTCATGGCCCTTCGCCATTCCGCCTCGCCCCGCGAAACCGTCGTCACCCCCGATCACCGTTTCTACGTCGGCGACCTCTCCACTGTCGCCCCCGCCACCGTCGCCTCCCGGGGTTACGTCACCACCCTCGAGCGACCCACCCGCACCGGCGGGAGCAAGCTCGGTTGGAAGGAGATCGGCGAGGCTGACCAGGCGGTGTTGTTGTCGCCCCGCCGGCTCTACCTCGAACTGCCCGACCATCTTCGGATCGATCTACGCGACTTCGCTGTGCGCACCGAACGTCAGCTCGATCGGTACAACGTCGACATCGACGACTCCTACGAGCTCGGATACCTGTTCGGCACGTTCCTCGGCGATGGTCACGCTTTCATCGCCCGCTCACGCAACTCCGAGTTGGGTCGAGTTTCTTGGTACTTCGGCGCCGACGAGGATGTGGTGATCCAGAAGCTGCTCGACTGCGCCGAACAGGTCACCGGAGTTCGCCCCACCATCGGCGAGACCAAGGGCGGCGCCACTCACGTGCACCTCTACTCACTCCAGTGGGCTCGGCTGTTGGCCCAGTTCGGCAAGCGGGCCGACAAGCACCTTCCCGTCGAATACATGTGCGCCAACCCGCTCTACCTCAACGGGCTGTTCGACGGTCTGGTCGACAGCGACGGATACATAGCCAGCGACGGCCGGGTGTGCTTCCGTAACACTTCCACCCAACTCGCCGAGCTCTACGGCCTGTTGTGCCACTTGATCGAGGGCAGCTTCCCCAACTCCGCCACTGAAAGCGGTACTGCTGGTGGCCTCGCGGGGGTCGACGACGAGTCCTGTCTCGACAGCGTGGTGTCGCGGCTCAACGTCTTGCATCAAAAGCGCCACCTCGATGAATACTCGGTTGTGAAGAAGCTTGGGGCGCGTCCTCTGGGGTTGTCGGTGCCGGTGTACGACATCGAGGTCGACTGCCCGACCCACAGCTTCATCGCCG
>CAZEFG010000414.1:0-1825 GCA_964511355.1 uncultured Iamiaceae bacterium | reverse complement strand
GAACCAAGATCGGGACCGACCCCTCGCCGCATGCTGTGCATAGTGTGTCCCCCTTCGTTCGCTGGTCCCCCGACCGCCTGGGTCTGCCCGACCACCCCGGCCCGGCTTGGCCGGGCTCCCGGGCACCGCCCGGGCTCGGCGCTGCCGACCGCTCCCCCACTTCGACCCGCTCGGCTGGCTGGCTTGGCTGCTGTCCGGCCCGGTTCTCGGCTTGCTGCTGGCCCGGCTGCTGCTCGGCTCGGGCTCTCGGGGTTTCGGGTCTGGACGCGGCCGAGGGGCCCCCGGTGGAGAGGCCCCTCGGGGTCACGTTCCCAGGCGGGTGGGAGACGTGACAGCGCCAGGCGGTTGGCGCGTCGTCGAGCCTATGTCACCGGTCGGAGTGATGAGCGAAGGCCGCCCGGTGGGGCGGCCTTAGGGGGTGATGGTGGCGATGGTGGTGCGCAGGATGTGCGACAGCCTTGGCGGGGCTCCTCCGGAGCGCTCGAGCCCGGCGGCACCGTGGGCGATGTGCAGGACGGCGATCTCGGCGGGGGTGAGGTCGCCGTCTCGGGCGAGTTGGTCCCAGTCGATGCGGGCCCCGTGTTCGGTGGGTTCGTATCCGGGGGCGGCGTGGTGGGGTTGGAGGAGTTCGGCCAGCAGGGCGAGGGTGGCGGGGTAGTCCTCTAGGTGGAGGTGGGTGGGTCCTGTGGCGGGTTGGTCCATTCGCCGTTGGTTTGGGGGGGGTTGGCGGTGGGGACACCCCCCCCGGGCCGGCTAGGCGACGGCTTCCTTGGCGGTTGGGGCGAGGTCGAGGAGGTGGGCGGCTGCGGCTTCGGCGGCGCTGGCGGCGGTGTAGAGGTGGGAGGGGTCGGCGCGCAGGATTCGGAGCCATCCGGCGAGGTATTGGGCGTGGTCGTTGCGGCTGGCGGGGTCGAGGCCGATGGCGGCGCCGACGATGGCGGCGCTTAGTTCGGCGATGAGTTCCTCGGCGGCGTAGGCGTCGTCTCCGAAGCGGCCGGTTAGGTCGCGGTCGAGGCGGGGCCCGGTCCAGTGTCCGGCTTCGTGGGCGAGGGTGGAATAGAAGTGATCGACCAGGGGGAACAGGCCCCGGTTGGGTACGTGGACGGTGTCGGTGCTGGGTGAGTAGTAGGCGCGGTCTCCGTCTTCGATGATGGTCATTCCGGCGGCGGCCCAGGCTGTGGCCATCTGTTCGGCGGCTTCGATGGGGTCATGGTCGGCTAGTTCAACCTCGGCGGGGTTCCAGTCGTCGACCTGGCTGGAGTGGAAGACCACGGCGGTGCGCCAGGCGATGCGTTCGGTCTCGGTCTGTTCGCCGGTGTCGGGGTCGGTCTCGGTGCGCTTGTGGGGCACGGGGCGACGGACTGCGGCCAGGGCGGTTTCGCCTTTGCGGACTTGCGCGCCGATCTCTGACCATTGGCGGTAGGTGGCCCAGGTTCCGCCGGTGAGTTCGGCGGCCATGGCGGCGATGGCCAGCACCCAACGGTTTCCGCCGGTGTAGGGCTTGTGGGTGCGGGCGTTGGTGGGTGACAGCAGGTCCCCACCTAGGCGGTTCCAGGGCATGGCCCAGCTGTCGCCGGTTCCGCCGTTCTCGATCATGGCCACCAGCTCGGCCACTACCGACACCATCAGCTCGTCGCTCTTGCTCATCGTTGATCCTTCCGGTTTGGCTTCGTATCCCGAAGCGGGGCTCCGCCTCGCTTCGTTGGAAGATCCGCCTGTTGGCCGGGCGCGGCAGTCAAGGCCCGGTGAGCTGGTTTCCCGCCCGAGCGCAGCGAGGGTCTGCCCTAGCGACCGAACGAAGAGAGGGAGTGGGTCGGGAAAGCTG
>CAZEFG010000413.1:0-1829 GCA_964511355.1 uncultured Iamiaceae bacterium | reverse complement strand
GGTGACGGTGCCGGCGATGATGACGAGGTCGGCCTGGCGGGGGCTCGCCGGGAAGGGGATGACGCCCAGCCGCATGAGGTCGTACCGGGGTGACGCCAGCGCGGCGCCCATCTCGATCGCGCAACAGGCCAGACCCCACTGGAACACCCAAAGGGAGTAGCGGCGGCTGAGGTTGAGCAGGCTGGTGAGGGGTTTGGGCAGCTTGCCGGATTCGACTAGACCCATCGGAGCACCTTCTTGCGCCATGCATAGAGCAGGCCGAGAGCGAGGATGAAGATGAAGATGGCCATCTCGACGAGACCGAACATGCCGAAGGTCTCAAGGCGCATGGCCCAGGGGAAGATGAAGACTGCCTCGACGTCGAACATGACGAAGAGCAGGGCAAAGATGTAGTAGCGGATCTGCGACTGCGACCAACCGTCGCCGATCGGGTCGGCGCCGCTTTCGTAGGTGATGTACTTCTGGCCCTGAGCGCGGTTGGGTCGGAGCAGTCGCCCGATGCTCAGGATGGCCCCGAGCAACACCACGGCGAGCGCCCCAAATATGGCGACAGTCAGGTAACTCCGAAGGAACTCCGACACGATTTGGAAGACTAGTGAAAGTGCTCACGAAGGGCCAACCACGGGCGGAGCGACTGACCGACCATGCGGGCATCCGGGCCTGACCAGCACAGATCATCAGCGCGCGACTACCGTTGGTCAACCAGCGAGAGGCGGCAACATGAGCGAGAACGGCAGTGCACGGGACCCGCTAGACGAGCAGGAGCATCTGGCCGAGCTCGTCCTGGAGCCTGACGATGGCCAGGCGAGCACCCGGGGATCAACGATCGCGGTGGCGCTCCTTGGGGTAATCGGTCTCGTCGCGCTCGTGGTGGGGGCCGCCAACCTCCGATCGGACGACACCAGGAGCAGCGCCGACGGCTCGCAAGGAATCGAAGTCGACCGAACGCAGCCGAACACGGTCGACCTCTCCCCCGCCGGTCCCCGCGACGGGCTCGAATCGCTGCGGTTGCCCATCACCGTGGGTCCCTCCGAATCCCTGCTCGACGGCCAGGTGGTCTCGATCACCGGGTCCCAGTTTCCACCCAACAACGCGCTCGGGGTGGTCATGTGTTCGGGCGCGATCGACCTTGGCGGCGGCTCCGCCCAGTGCCAGCTCTCCCCCTACACGTCGGCGCAGTCCGACGCCGACGGCAACTTCAGCGTCGAGTACCCCGTACGCCGCATCATCGTGGTGGGCGGCGAGGTGATCGACTGCGCCGATCCGGTCCCCGAAGGCCTCGACATTCCCTCTACCTGCGTGGTCGCGGTTGGGGCCATCTCCGACTATGACCAGTCGGGGGTCTTCCCTGTGACCTTCGACGCCTCGGCCCCGACCCCACCGATGCCCACCATCGAGGTATCACCCTCTGAGGGCCTGGTCGACGGTGACATGGTCACAGTGACCGTCGATGGCGTCGACGACGACTGGGGGTGGTGGCCGAGCGTCTGCACCTCCGCCGACCGCATCGAGGCGAACCAACAGGGTCAGTCAGACACCGAGGGCGAGTTCGGCCCCCACACGGGCGAGTACGGCAGAGATCTCTGGTGCGAGCCCTTCGGCGGACTCTGGCTCGACCATGTGAACGCCGGACCGGCCGAAGCAGCGGTTTCGCGCTGGTTCGGATCGTTGAGCGGCATGCAGCCCATCGACTGCGGCGCTTGGCCTGGGCGATGCTGGATCGAGGTTCACGCCGGCCCCCTCCCGATCGACCCGGTGCCGTTGGTCTTCGACCCTTCGGTGCCCGCGCCGCCACCTCCCCCACCCCCGACCTACGACGAGTGGGGCCA
>CAZEFG010000412.1:0-1830 GCA_964511355.1 uncultured Iamiaceae bacterium | reverse complement strand
GTAGGGGCTCATCGGCCTCACCGGCCGATCCTCGGTGAGGGGCAGTTCGGTCGGCCCGACGATCCCGTAGACGTCGGCCGAACCCACCACGATCACCCGCCGCGTGCCCACCGCCCGAGCGGCCTCCAAGACGTTGAGCGTTCCCACGGCGTTGGCCTCGAAGGTCGGCCGCGGCTGGCCCCAGGAGGCGCCGACATCGGCCCAACCGGCCAGGTGAAAGACCACCTCGGGAGCGGCCGCGGCCATCGCGTCGGCCACGCCGTCTGGATCACCGATGTCGACACCTTCGGAGCGGTCGAGCCCAACGACCTGGTCGCCCGCGGCCGTGAGATGGTCGACCAGGTGACGACCGGCGAACCCGGACGAGCCGGTCACCAGAACCTTCATGCCACTGCCGGGACGAGAGCTGGAGGCGTCACGAGGGGGGAGTGTAAGCCGCTCACCGGCGCTCCTCGGCCACCCGCCGGTACAGATCAACGAGGCCCTCCACACACGAGCTCCAGGTGAAACCGCTGGCGCGGTCCAGCCCCCTGGCGATGAGATCGGTGCGCCGAGGCTGGTCGTCGATGACGCTGGCGATCGCCTCGGCCAGGGCGTCCGCCTCCCCTGGCGGGACCATAACCGCAGCATCGCCCACCACTTCGGGCAACGATCCGACAGTCGTGGTGACCACCGGGGTTCCGACGGTCATCGCTTCGAGCGGTGGGAAACCAAAGCCTTCGTAGACCGAGGGGTACGCCAGCACCCGCGCCCCCCGCAACAACGCGGCTCGGTCGTGGTCGGACACCCAGCCAAGGCGCACGATGCGGTCGCGGTGCGGCGACACGTCGATGCGCTGAGCGAGCGCATGCGCCCCCCAGCCATCGGGTCCGGCGATCACCAGCCGCAGGTCGGGGTCGGAGGCGGCGAGCCGATCGAAGGCTTCGACGAGCAGGGGTAGATCCTTGCGGGGCTCAACGGTCCCGAGAGACAGCACATAACGGTCGCCGCCGGCCAGACGATGACCGCTGTCAGGGTCGGCCGTGGGCGGTTCGGTGACGCCGAGGGGCACCACCACCAAGCGGTCGGGGTCGAGGTCGTAGTGCTCGTGGATCTCGTCGGCGACGAAGCGGGACTCGGTGTGGACCCACGCCCCCCGCCGCAGTGCCCGCCGGATCAGACCCGGGTATTCCAGGGTGTCGGAGGTCGACATCTCGGGGTGACGATGAAAGGTGAGGTCGTGGATGGTGACGACGGCGCCGGCCGACCGGGTCGGTGGCACGACGTAGTTGGGTCCGTGGACCACGTCGACCGGACCGGTCCACCATTCGATCGGCGGGGCATCGACCCGCGACCACAGGATCCGCAGCGGCCGCGCCGCCTGAGGGCGATCCGAGACCTCGACCCCCGGGGGAGCGTTGGTGCTGAGTTCGTGTCGACCCCGCCAGCTCGTGGCGTAGGCCACCGGAGTGACCCCTTGCTGGGGTAGGTGGCGCAACAGTTCGTGGGTGAACACGCCCACTCCAGTGCGCGGCCCGAGCAACGAGGTGGCGTCGACGGCCACCCGCAGGGGTGCGCTCACTTCGGATCGTCGTCGGCCAGTTTGGCGGCCAGGTCCCGGCGTAGCGCCTGGACCCGGTTGATGCCCAGTATTCCGAGGCCCAAGGCCACTTTGGTCACCTCTTGGGCGATCTCGTTGACCCGCTCGATGAGGGGCTCAGGTTCGTTGGCGGGGCCGTCGGATGCCATCGCGCCACACGGTACCGCCACCGCGCCGGGTAGTGGTCGGGAGGCCCCGATGTTACGGATGGGTGACAGAACCAGCGCCTGAGCCGGGCTAGTCTCCGGGCC
>CAZEFG010000411.1:0-1832 GCA_964511355.1 uncultured Iamiaceae bacterium | reverse complement strand
TCGTCGACCTCGACAGAGAGGCGGACCTTGTTTCCCTCGAGGGATTCGACAGTGCTCTTCACAGTCCGGCGAGTGTACCGGCCAGCTACGACACCCCGGTCACGCCTACCGGAGTAGTCAGGCAAACAGGTCGGTGCTGAGGTAGCGCTCGCCGGTGTCGGGGAGGATCACCACCACATTCTGACCCTCGTGCTCGGGGCGGGAGGCCACCTGGAGGGCGGCCCAGACCGCGGCGCCGCTGGAGATGCCCGCCAGGATCCCCTCCTCGCGGGCGAGGCGACGGGCCGTGTCAGCGGCGTCGGTGGCAGCCACCGTCACCACTTCGTCGTAGACGTCGGTGTCGAGGACATCGGGGACGAAGCCGGCACCGATGCCCTGGATCGGGTGCGGCGCCGGGTCTCCCCCGGAGAGGACGGCTGAGTCCACCGGCTCGACCGCCACCACCTTGACGTTGGGGTTGAGCTCCTTGAGCCGAGCACCCGCACCGGTGATGGTTCCGCCCGTGCCGATGCCGCTGACGAACACGTCCACCCGGCCGTCGGTGTCGGACCAGACCTCCTCGCCGGTCGTGCGCCGGTGCACCTCGGGGTTGGCCGGGTTGGCGAACTGCTGGGGCATGAACCAGCCGTTGTCGGCGGCCAGACGTTCGGCGGTGGCCATCGCCCCCTTCATCCCCTCGGCGCGAGGCGACAGGTGCACCTCGGCGCCGTAGGCGGTGAGGAGTTGGCGGCGCTCCATGCTCATGCTGTCGGGCATGACGAACACCGCCCGGTATCCCTTGGCGGCAGCGACCATGGCGAGCCCGATACCGGTGTTGCCGCTGGTCGGCTCGACGATGGTTCCGCCCGCGCTCAAGCGACCGTCGCGCTCGGCCGCTTCGACCATGGCGAGCGCGATGCGGTCCTTCACGCTGCCAGCCGGATTGGCACTTTCGAGTTTGGCGATGACGGTTCCCCCGACATCGGCCCCGAGGCGGGTCAGGGCAACCAGTGGTGTGCGGCCGATCAACTCGGCGATGTTCGCGTGAATGGGCATCAGAGCCCTCCCATTTCGTAGGTGGTCAACCATGCGGGTACGTCTTCGTCGCCCGTACGGCGCGGGATGTCGCCGTCGAGATCGTCGGGGGCGGCGCCGTGCATGCGGATGCACTTGCTTCGAGGGGCCAGCACGACACACCCCGCCGGCACGTCGTCGATCACCACGGCGTTGGGGCCAATGCGGGCGTCGTCGCCCACCGTGACCGCGCCGAGCACCGAAGACCCCGCCGCCAGGGTCACGTTGTTGCCCACGGTGGGATGGCGCTTGGAGCCCTTGGCGTCGACCCACCAGCCCCTCGCCCCGAGGGTGACCCCGTGGTAGAGGACGCAGTCATCGCCCACCACCGTGGTCTCGCCGATGACTATGCCGGTTCCGTGGTCGATGAACACCCGTCGCCCCAGCTGGGCGCCGGGGTGGATCTCGATGCCGGTGGCGAGCTTGGCCATCTCAGAGATGATCCGGGGAACTAGAGGAACCCCCGCTCGCCAGAGCCGGTGCGCCAGCCGCTGCCACCAGATGGCCCAGAGACCTCCGTAGACGATGACCTCGATCATGTGGATCCCGTGCAGGGCTGGGTCCTTGCGGCACGCGGTGCGAATGTCCTCGGCGATGCGCGTCGAGCGGAGGTCAGCGGCTAGGCCCATCGAGGCGACCCTACCCGGGGCTTCCGGCGACCATACGGGAACTGCTCGCGGGATCTGTTTCGGCATCGGTCGCCGGGCCGAGTACGATCTCGGAGTCGGACCGGGGAGTGGCGCAGCTTGGTAGCGCACCTGCTTTGGGAGCAGGGGGTC
>CAZEFG010000410.1:0-1832 GCA_964511355.1 uncultured Iamiaceae bacterium | reverse complement strand
CCAACCCCGACGACTGGGCCAAGATCTCGGGCAAGAAGGGCGAGCGGATCGTCTATGTCCGCACCCTCATATCCCACGAACGCGACGAAGCGACCGGTGGCCGCTCGATCGAGCGAGTGGCCACCGGCCAGTACCTCTGATGAGCTAACCCGCCCTGCTAACCGGCAGTGCTAGCTGGCAGCGCTAACTGGTGCCGCCGAGGTGCCTCACGTAGAACGCCTCGTAGAGGTCACGCTCATAGAGCGGAATGCCCACGTGGCCGCCGGGATGGATCGTCATGGTCTTGTCATCTGAGCCGATGGCATCGAACAGATCGAGCCCCGACTCGCGAGTCATCAACTCGTCGTCCCACTGGAACATGAACAGAATTGGCACGGTGAGGCTGCGGGCCGCTTCGGCGAAACGCTCCTGACCCGGGCGGTTACCAAGGCCGGCCAGGCCGAGGACCGCGGCCTTTATGCGAGGCTCGCTCGCCACCAAGGGCAGCCCGATGGCGGTCCCCATCGACACGCCCCAATATCCGAACGGACCGTCGCCGATCTCAGGTAGCTCGCCAATCTGGTCGAGCACCTGCTTCCACTCCTCGGTTCCCTGGGCCGACCGCTGCGCCATGGCCTTCATTTGCTCGGGGTCGCGGTCGGGCACCGCGAGACGGCCGGAGGTGTCTCCTCCCAGACGAGCTTCGAGGTTGCGGCGGGCGAGGTCAGCCATCGCCGGGTCGACGATGCGGTCACCGTGGCCAGGTGCGTCGATGGCGACCACGGCGTACCCCTGATGCCGCACCAGCCGCCGCGCCAGCGACAAGACATTGGGGACCCGCTTGTGCTGCGTGCCGCCGTGGCCGATGAGGACGGTGGGTCGGGGAGTGCTGGCCCCCTCGGGCGACCAGATGATCCCCGGCACCGTCTCTTCGCCGACGGTGAAGTCGACACGACGCTCAACTACACCCTTGTCGGTCAGTTCCTCGATGGTCTTCATGACATCCCCCCGAATGAGTCGCAGGGCCGAACCGGCCCAGTCACGACACTTGTACGTTCGGGCGTACCCTAATGCGTCATATGTGCCCGATTGTGCCGACGCTTGGCACTCGAAGGCGCGCCAACCTTGGCCAGACCTCTGCCGGTAGGGTCCAGGGTGTGGCCATCCCCAAGATCTGCGGCATCGAGACCGAGTACGGCATCGTGCTGCGGGGCACCGACGACTCCAACCCCATCGCGGCGTCCTCAACGCTGATCAACGCCTATCTGGGGGCGGTGGCTCGCGATCGCTCGGAACGGCTGCGCCCTGTGGGCTGGGACTTCGAGGACGAATCGCCCGACCGCGACGCACGGGGCGCGGTACACGCCGAGGGCTCCTACGCTCCCGAAGTCGAGACCCATCTGGTCAACGCGGTGCTCACCAACGGGTCCCGGTACTACGTCGACCATGCCCACCCCGAGTTGTCGACACCCGAGTGTGCCGATGCCAAAGCGGTGGTGAAATGGGACCGGGCCGCCGATCTCATCCTGGCTCGCTCCATGGAGGCCGCCAGAGACTTGCTGCCCCCGGGCCAGGAGATCGTCGCCTACAAGAACAACTCCGACGGCAAGGGAAACTCCTACGGCTGCCATGAGAACTACCTCATGGACCGCACGGTTCCGTTCGGTCGGATCGTGGCCAACATCACGCCCCACTTCGTCACCCGCCAGATCTTCGCCGGAGCAGGCAAGATCGGCTCCGAAGCACCCGGCCTCGGAGTCGACCAAGTCCCGTTCCAGCTGAGCCAGCGAGCCGACTTCTTCGAAGAAGAGGTCGGCCTGGAGACCACCCTCAAGCGGCCGATCGTCAACACC
>CAZEFG010000409.1:915-1837 GCA_964511355.1 uncultured Iamiaceae bacterium | reverse complement strand
GGCGACTATGACGTCAACCTCACCAAGGCCCTGACGCTCGCCCGCTATGAGAATCTGCGGGCCGAACAGCAGCGGCGGCGCGACGAGGGCGACTCCGTCCAGCTCGGGATCGGCATGGTCACCTATGTCGAGATGTGCGGGCTGGCGCCCAGTCGCGTGCTGGCGTCGCTCAATTTCGGAGCCGGTGGTTGGGAGTCGGCCACGGTCAGGTTGCTGCCTACCGGCACGGTGCAGGTCATCACCGGCACCGCCCCCCACGGGCAGGGCCACGAGACCAGCTGGTCGATGCTGGTCGCCGAACGGTTGGGCATCGACCCCGACATGGTCGAGGTGCTGCACTCCGACACCGCCATCGCCCCCTACGGGCTCGACACCTACGGGTCACGGTCGCTGTCGGTCGGCGGCACCGCGGTGTGGGAAGCCACCGGGCGGGTGATCGACAAGGCCCGCCTGATCGCCGCTCACCAACTCGAAGCCGACGAACACGACCTCGTGCTGGTCGACGGAAGCTTCCAGGTGAAGGGTACCCCCAGCCGTCAGGCAGCCCTCGGCGATGTGGCCATGGCGGCCTTCACCGCCCACGATCTGCCCGACGGCATGGAACCCAACCTCGAAGCCCAGGTCAGCTGGGATCCGCCGAACTTCACCTTCCCCTTCGGAACCCATGTGGCGGTGGTCGAGATCGACACCGAGACCGGCCGGGTGCACCTGCGGGACTACTACGCCGTCGACGACTGCGGCAAGCAGGTGAACCCCCTCATCGTCGAGGGTCAGGTCCACGGCGGCATCCTGCAGGGTGTCGCCCAGGCCTTGTGGGAAGAGGCCGTGTACGACGACGACGGCCAGCTCCGCACCGTGAACTTCGGCGACTACTTGGTGCCATCGGCGGCCGAGGCGCCGCGCTACACCCTCGACAGCACCG
>CAZEFG010000409.1:0-905 GCA_964511355.1 uncultured Iamiaceae bacterium | reverse complement strand
CCCACCAATCCCATGGGGGTGAAAGGAGTGGGCGAGGCCGGCACCATCGGCTCGGCCGCGGCGGTCATGAACGCCGTGTGCGATGCGCTGTCGGGTTACGGCATCCACAACCTCGACATGCCCGCCACGCCGCATCGGGTCTGGCGTGCCATTCAGGAAAGGGGCCGATCATGATTCCCGCTGCGTTTGAGTATCACCGGGCCGAGTCGGTCGATCACGCCGTTGCGCTGCTGGGCGAACTGGGCGACGAGGCCAAGCTGCTCGCTGGCGGGCACTCGTTGCTGCCCATGATGAAGCTCCGTCTGGCCGTCCCGACCGCGCTGGTCGACGTGGGGCGGCTGCGCGACCTGTCCTACGTCCGCGACGGCGGCGAGCACATCGCCATCGGCGCCCTCACCTGCCACCACGACCTCGAAACCAGCGCTCTGTTGGCCGAGCAGTGCCCGCTGATGAGCGGCGTGGCGGCGGTGGTCGGCGATCCCCAGGTACGCAACTGCGGCACCCTCGGTGGTTCGCTCGCCCACTCCGATCCGGCTTCTGACCTCCCCGCTGCGGTGCTGGCCCTGGGCGGAACACTGGTGGCACGCGGCCCTGGTGGAGAGCGCCAGATTGCCGCGGCCGACTTCTTCACCGGGTTCTTCGAGTCGGCACTGGCCCCCGACGAGTTGCTCACCGAGATCCGGGTGCCCAAGACCCCCGGAGCCCAGTGGAGTTACCAGAAGTTCAACCGACGGGCCCAGGACTGGGCCATCGTCGGGGTCATGGCGGTCCACCCTGCCGCTCAAACCAGCAATGCCGCTCAAACTGGCAATGCCGCCCCGACCAACAACGGCCACCCCGCAGTGGGGCTGGTGAACATGGGGTCGGTGCCGCTGCGAGCCGCCGGAGTCGAAGCCGCTGTCGCG
>CAZEFG010000408.1:0-1846 GCA_964511355.1 uncultured Iamiaceae bacterium | reverse complement strand
TCCCTTCGCCGTAGGCGGGAACCCGGCTGAAACCGTTCATCACCACGATCTCCATAACGTCGGCGAGGCGGAAGTCGGCTTGGACGGTGACCATGTCGGGTCGGGGCACCATGACCTCGCGCACCACGGTGTCGCCGAACTCGATGATCGACTCGATCAGTTCCTGTTCGTCGGTGTCGATGACCTCGGCGTCGGCGGCCACCCCGGCCATGGCGATCAGCTCCTCCTCTGACACGGCCGGGCCTTGGATGCGGGTGCGCCCCGGCACGAGGAATCGAGCCAGGATGACGAGCAGGCCCGTGACCCACCGGAGCGGCGGAAAAGCAGCCAGCCCCCGCACCATGGGGGCAGCCACGAGTGCCGAGCGGCCTGGGTCCTGGAGTGCCCAGGTCTTGGGGGCGGCTTCGGCCACCACGAAGATCACCACGATCTCGACGGCGAGGGCGATGATCACGCCCTGTAGACCCCAGCGGTGGTCGACCAACACCGCGATGATTGTGGCCGCAGCAAGGTGGCAGATGAGCACCAGCAGCAGCACCGGGTTGAGGTGGCGCTCGCGGTCGTCGAGCATGGCGGTCAGGAAGCGGGCTCCCCTGGCGCCTTCTTCTTCGAGCGCCCGAGCACGGCCCCGACCCAGGTGAGTGAGGCTGGTTTCGGCCATGGCCAGGATTGATGCGGACAACAGCAAGACGACTACAGCGATGATGCCCGCTATGGCACCGTCGGTCATCGTGGCTCCTTGGTCGGGGCGGTATGGGCTTGAGCAGATGGGACTGGCGACGAGAAGCTGGCGAGGATCGACGCTTCGGCTTGGTGCATCTCGGTGGCTTCGGCGGCCTCGGCGTGATCCATGCCCAGGACGTGCAACACCCCGTGAACCACTAGCAGGGCCAACTCGTCGTGGAGCGAGCCGTCGTGGTCGGCAAAGCCGGGATGCGGTTCGGCGCCGAGCCGCTCGGGTGCGGTGCGTGCCGCGACGGCCGGGCAGATCACGATGTCTCCGAGCAGCACCGGGACACCCGTGGCCGGTTGTTCGTCGGGCCATGGCTCGGCATCGAGGGGAAACGACAACACGTCGGTAGGGCCGTCCCCGCCCATGTGCTCGAGGTTGAGCTCGGTCATAGTGACAACGTCGACGAAAGTGAGACTGAGTTCGCCGCTGGTGACCCCCTGGGTGGCCAGTGCATGCTCAGCCAGGTGCGCCCAACGGGCGGGGTCGATGTCGTGGTCGCTCTGGAGGTCTTCGACCACGACCGTCGCCCCGAGGTCCGCCGGGCGCGTGGGACTCGGGGGCTCGCTCACCGGGGTAAGTCCCCTCGTCGTTTGGAGTGGTCGGACGATTCGGAGCGGGCGTAGGCGTCGACGATGTCCTGGACGATGCGGTGGCGGACCACGTCGCCGCTGCTCAAGGTGACCCAGGCCAGACCTTCGATGTCGGTGAGCACCGCTTCGAGTCCGTCGAGCCCGCTGCGGCCACCCTGCACATCGACCTGGGTGGTATCGCCGGTGATAACGGCTTTGGACCCAAACCCGATGCGGGTGAGGAACATCTTCATCTGCTCGGGCGTGGTGTTCTGAGCTTCGTCGAGGATGATGAAGCTGTGATTGAGTGTGCGGCCCCGCATGAACGCCAGGGGTGCCACTTCGACGGTGTTGCGGTCGAGCAGCTTCTGAGCGCCTTCGGCGTCGACCATGTCGTACAGGGCGTCGTAGAGGGGGCGCAGGTAGGGGTCGATCTTGGCCATGAGGTCGCCGGGCAGGAAGCCGAGCCGCTCGCCGGCCTCGACCGCCGGGCGGGTGAGGATGATGCGCTCGACCTCGTTGCGGTGCAGGGCCTGCACGGCCA
>CAZEFG010000407.1:0-1850 GCA_964511355.1 uncultured Iamiaceae bacterium | reverse complement strand
GCCCGCCCATCTACGGCGGCACCGACCAGATCCAGAAGAACATCATCGGCGAGCGTGTCCTCGGCCTCCCCAAGGAGCCCAACGAGGACCGGGTCAAGGCCTTCAAGGACCTCCCCAAGAACGCCTGATCCCCGATCGTCACGATCTGAGCGAGGGCCGGCCGCGAGGCCGGCCCTTTGCGTTACCCGCCGGGCCAGATCAGCTCGTCGCCGTCGTGGACAGCTTCGATCAGCGAGTTGTCGAATGATGCCGCAACGTCGACCTCTCCGGCATCCAGCACCCCGAGTCGCACCAGGTTCTCGACCTCGGCAGTCAGGCGCTCAAGGGTCATCGCGCCGACGGGTTGGCCCTCTGGAGTGGTGTCAAGCGACAGGTCCCGTTCGGTGGTCCAGCGGAACGTCTCCGATTCGGGCGAGAAGAACATGTCGGGGTCGGATCGTTCGAGCGACACGGCCACGGCTGCTTCGGGCTCGTCCACACCGAACCAGAACCCTCGCAGGGTCGCCCGCACGAAGTCGGCGGCGGCAGTCGGGTGGGCTGCGACGAACTCAGAGTTGGCGGCGATCGCCCCGAAGGTGGCGGGAATGTCGTAGTCCGCCGGATCGAAGCTCCGGAACTCATAGCCCTGGTCGGCGAGCAGACGAGGCTCGTTCGACTTGTAGGCAGGCAGGGTCTCGATCTCGGTCTCGAACAGCAACACCGGGTTGAAGTCGACCTCGATCTGGGTGATGTCGTCCTCGTCGACCCCGGCCTCGGCGATCATCGCCCGCACCGCATAGGGGATTCCGCCCTTGACCCCCATGGGTGCCGACGCCAGGTCGGTCAGCCCGGTGATGGACGAGGTGTCCTCCACCAGCAGGGTCTCAATCGAGGTCTTGCCGTAGACGATGACCGCCACGATGTCGGCCCCGTTGGAGTTGGCCACCGCCACCTCGCTGAACGAGCCCACCCCAGCGAACTGGACCTGGCCCGCCGACAACAGGCTGACATTGGCGACCGAGAACCCGGCCTGGACGGTGACGTCGAGGCACAGGTCGGCGTAGTAGCCCTGGTCGTCGGCGGCGACCACGTCGAGGATCGACACCGCCGAGCCGAAGTCGAAGCCGGTGGCGAAGGTGATCGGACCAGCGGCCCGGTTGGCTTCACACCGCTCCGGGTCGACCTCGGCGAGCACCGGGCCGGGACCGGCCATTCCCTCGCCCGGACCATCGTCGGTCGAGCAGGCACCGGCCAGCACGGCCAACGCGACGACGAGTATCGAACCCAGACGGGCGATGGGTGTGAGCATGAGTCCTCCCGCTGGCCGCGGTGTCGGCCGCCGACGCACGCTACCGACGGGTACGGATCAGCTCCCAATCGTCACTCAGGAAGGGGAACGCCTAGCTCCTCGAGGATGGGTTGGGCGTAGGTGACCTTGCCGGTGACGGTCTGGGGGTCGCCCGTGCAGAGGGCGTGAGCTGCCTCGGCCATGTACGAGACCGGCTCGTGGCCCGACTCGGGAACCCGCTCGTGGAGGCGGTGGTGCAAGACGCCGGGAGTGAGCACCAGCCCCGACGGCGACACCACGTTGACCGCGATGTTGTCCCGATAGACCTCCGAGGCCAGGCCGGTGGTGAAACGCTCGAGCGCGGCCTTGCACATTCCGTACACCGTGCCCCCGCCGGCACCGGGGTAGGGCGGACCTACAGGATGACGGCCCGCGGTGGAACTGATGTTGAGGATCCACCCTGACTTCCGCTCTCTCATACCCGGCAGCACCGCCTGGGCCAGCTCGAACGGCGCTCGTACCTGCACTTCGAACATGAGCCGCCAGTGCCCTTCGTCGAAGTCGACCACCGGCTCGAAGTAGG
>CAZEFG010000406.1:0-1851 GCA_964511355.1 uncultured Iamiaceae bacterium | reverse complement strand
TGGCGGTTGTGCTCGCGATCTCAGGTGTGGCCAAGCTCGTCGACCGGGCCGGCACGGCTGACGCGATCGTCGACTTCGGTGTACCCGAACGGTTGCGGTGGGCGGCTCCGCTACTTCCGACCAGCGAGCTTGTCACCGCGGTCCTCCTGGTCATCCCCGCCACCGCGCGCGTGGGAGCGTTCAGCGCCTTGGCGCTCCTGGCCGCGTTCTCGATCGCCATTGCTGTCAACCTGGCCAAGGGACGCCAGCCCGACTGCAACTGCTTCGGGCAACTCGGGGCGGGACCGATTGGCCGAAGGACCCTGGTCCGCAACGGCCTCCTCATGCTCCTCGCCGTAGCGGCAACCTACGACGCGGCGACAACACCGCGAGACCTGCTCGAACGGACGAGCGCTCCAGTCGCCCTGGCGCTGGCCGGTGCGGCGGTGTTGGTGGCCTCGCTGTTCGGCCTCGCGTGGCTCGTGTTCGAACTCTGGCGCCAACAGGCCCGACTCCTGCTCCGAATCGACGCGCTCGAAGCCACCGGTGCGCAGGGTACGGCCCATCGAGGCCATCACCATGAGGCTTCCGTCGCCGGGCCTCCCGTCGGCACCCCCGCCCCCGACATGGCCGGGGCCGATGCCTCCGGTGCCACCGTCTCCCTGTCGCACCATTGGTCCAACGGTGGCCAGACCCTGTTCGTCTTCGGAGACCCAGGGTGTGCGGCATGCATCACCCTCTATCCCGAGCTCGCCACCTGGCAGGCGGAGCAGCGCAGCGACCGTCACGTGGTGGTAGTGACCGGCGCTACCTCAGCGCCGCACCCCGAGTTGGCACTTTTCACCGAGCACCATCGCTCTGTCTCGCTGGCCTACGGAGTGCACGGCACGCCGTCAGCCCTGTTCATCGACCCGGCCGGCCGGGTGGCCAGTCCTTTGGCCGAAGGTGCCGATGCAATCCGGGCCTTGTTGTTCGAACCTGCTCGGCCGGGCCCCGCTCAGATGGCCGCGCCGGTACGCATGTCGCCGCGCCCCGCCAAGGCCGGAAAATCCCTGCCCGACCTCGAGCTCGAACGCATCCCGGTGGGGTCGAGCCCCAGCAACGGAGGCACGAACGGGACTGAGCTCTTCATCTTCTGGAACGAGCGCTGCCATCACTGCCTCGCTTTGGCCGACGGGCTGAAGGAGCGCAGCGGCCAGCTCGACGGCCGGCCCACGCTGACCTTCGTCGTCGCCTCGCCCGATCAGGCCCAGGCGGCGTCGGCTCGGCTCCCCGAAACCTCCGCTCTGGTGGACCCAGAGATGCGTCTCAGCCTCGCCCTCGGAGTCCCGGGCACACCCTCGGCGGCGCTCGTCGATGGGGACGGGCGTCTGGTTACCGACCTCGCTGTTGGCCCCGATGCGGTCCTTGCCCTGCTCGACGGCGGTGGGAACTCGAACTGAGGGCTGCTGCCCCGACATCCCTGAGCACAAGGGGATCCGGCGCGCTCCCCGCATCGGCAGGGAAACCGGTAGCGTCGAAGCCATGTCTCGACCAGCAACCCTCGGCCAGCTCCGCGAGTCGGGCTGGGAGTCCCTCCCGGTCAAAGAGGAGGTACGCCGCAACGCCGTCGTCCGCATCACCGCCGGAGAACCGCTGTTTCCCGCCGTTCTGGGCTACGAAGAGACCGTCCTGCCCCAGCTCGAGAACGCGCTCCTGGCCGGCCACGACGTGATCTTCCTGGGCGAACGGGGCCAGGCCAAGACCCGCATGATCCGCTCGCTCACCGAACTGCTCGACGAGTGGATGCCGGTGGTCAGGGGGTCCGAGATCAACGACGACCCGTACCACCCGGTCTCCGCCTACGCCCGCTCGCTCGTCGCGGAGATGGGC
>CAZEFG010000405.1:0-1883 GCA_964511355.1 uncultured Iamiaceae bacterium | reverse complement strand
CCTTGACGACGACCCCCTCGACGATCTGGCCGTCTTCGACGTCGACCATGCTGGCCGAGTAGGCGTCGTCCATCGACATGTCGCCGAGGTCATTGGAGATCACCTGGCGAGGGGTGTAGGAACCGTCTTCGGCGAAGGTTCCCATGGCGGGGCTTGAGGTGGGTGCTGCTGAAGTCGGGGGCACCTCGTCGGTCGTGGGCGTTTCCACGACTTCGGTGCTCGTCTGGTCGGACACGTGATTGCCTTCTAGTGGTCTGGGTTTGGCAGCCGCCGGGATCGACGGCCAGCGAACGGGCGCCACCGGTCTGGTGGACAGGAAACCCGAGCGCGCAGGGCAGAAAGCGTACCACCCTCGGGGGTTATGGTCACCAGGCTCACCCGGAGGGTGTGGCGATCACCAGGAACTCGGGGTGGTCGAGGTCGGGTCGGCGGGCGGCGTAATCGCCGGGGGCGACCGACCAGATGTGCTCGATCCGCAGATTGGCAACCCGGGTGAGAAGGCGCAACTCGCGGGGCGTGAAACACGAGGTCCACAGGTCGGCTTCGGTGTCGACTCCTGCTTCTGAACGGATGCTGGTGCGTTCGTGGTTGACCCCGGCATCGGCATCGAAGCTGTCGGAGTCTTCGAGGTATCGGACCTGGAAATAGGCCGAAAAGGCTGTGAACGCCAGGCGTCCGCCCGGAACCAATGCCCGGCGCATGGAGGCCAGCACCGGTAGATCGGGGTCGAGGGGTCGTTGGTCGCCCTCGGTCCAGCCGGCAGCCGGGCCACCCGACATCCCGAACGCGCCCTGACACAGCGAGATCACCGCATCGAACTCGGCGTTGAAGCCCAAGGCACGAGCATCACCGCGCTGGTAGCTGACCCCTGGTGGGGCCTCGGCGCGCGCCACTTCGAGGAAGCGCTCGGAGATGTCGACACCCACCACCTCGATTCCGAGCCGCCCCAGCGCATTGGCGTGACGTCCCGGGCCACAACCCACGTCGAGAACCCGATGGCCAGGTTGCAATCCCAGCGCGCCGACCAGGAAGCCGACCTCCTGGGCGGTGCCGCGGGTGAACGAGTAGCGCAGATAGGCCGAGCCGAGGTGGTCGGCCAGACCCTCGAACCAGTGGTCGTGGGCCACGGCTTCATTCGCCACGATGTCGTCACCGGGCACGGCTCAGCCCTTGGCCTCGGCCCAGCTCGATCCAAACGCCAGGTTCACTTCCAGCGGGACCCGCAGTTGGAACGCTCCGGACATGGCCTCGACGGTGACTGCGGTAACCGCCTCACGTTCGACCGGCGGCACTTCGAGCAGGACCTCGTCGTGGACCTGGAGGATCACCCGGCTGCTGGTACCGCTTGATTCGAGCGCGGCGTCGAGGCGGACGAGAGCCACCTTGAAGATGTCGGCGGCCAGACCCTGAATGCCGGCGTTCATGGCCTGACGTTCGCCCGCCTGGCGGATCCGGTAGTTGGACGACGCCAACTCGGGGATCTGACGACGGCGACCGAATAGCGTCTCGGTATAGCCCCGTTGGCGCGCCTCGGCGACCGTACGCTCCATGTAGTTCTTGACCGCCGGGAAGGCTGCGAAATAGGCGTCGAGGATCACCGCCGCCTCGTCGGTGGGAATGTTGAGCCGCTGGGCCAGGCCGTAGGCCTCCATGCCGTAGGCCAAGCCGTAGGACACCATCTTGGCCTTCGACCGCTGCTCGAGGGTGACGTCGCTCGGGTCGACCGAGAAGACGCGGGCCGCGGTGGCGTTGTGAATGTCCTGGCCCGATTCGAAGGCGCCGATCAGCCCGGGATCTTCGGCCAGGTGCGCGATGCAGCGCAGCTCGTTCTGGTTGTAGTCGGGCACCAGCAGGTCGAAGCCGTGGGTGTGATCGAACGCCCG
>CAZEFG010000404.1:0-1884 GCA_964511355.1 uncultured Iamiaceae bacterium | reverse complement strand
GATCGACGCCGACGTCTCCACCCGCTGCCTGGTCATCACCGCCGATGCCCAGGCCGTCCTGGTGGATCTGGGCGAGCCCACCGGGGGGCCCGTCGGCGCCACTGCCCCTGACCGAGCCGTCATCGAGTCCGGCACCGACATGGGAGTGGTCCACCATGTGGCCCGCCTACGCCTCACCGGCGCGGCCGCCCACGCCCTCGACCTCGACCCCGCCGGTGTCGCCGACGCCATCGCCGCCGGTCGGTTCCTGCTGGCCAACGAGATGCTGGGAGCCAACGAGACGGTGCTGGCCATGGCGGCCGGGCACGTGACCGACCGCCACCAGTTCGGCCAGCCGTTGGGTTCTTTCCAGGCGGTCGCCCACCGTCTGGCCGGTGCGCTCATCCAACAGCACGCGGCCGCCGCGGCGGTCACCTATGCGGAGCGGATGCGCTCCACCGATACGTTCGGAACCGCCGCCGCCATGGCGAGCGGTACGGGAGCCGCCGCGCTGGTGCTCTCGTCGGAGGAGGCGCTCCAGGTGGTCGGAGCGCTGGGCTACACCTGGGAGTATCCGTTGCACCACTTCGTGAAGTACGCCCGCACCAGCGAACGTCTGCTCGGCTCACCGGGTTCGTACCGGCGTGAGGCGGCCGCCCTGGCGGGGGTGCCGTGAACCTCGACACCGTCGGGGGAGTGCTGGCCTCCCACGCCCGCAAGTCGCCCAACCGGGTGGCCTACCTCGAGGCCGCCTCCGGGGTGCGCTGGACCTACGCCGAGCTCGACGCCAGCGCCAACCGCTTGGCCAACGCCTTGTTGGGGTCGGGTCTGGAGCCCGGCGACCGGGTGGCCACCTGGATGGCGACCTCGCTCGAATACGCCCGGGTGTACATGGCCGCCGCCAAGGCGGGCCTGGTGGTGACCCCGGTCAACGAGAAGTTCAAGGCCGCCGAGGCCCGCTACCAGATCGAAGACGCCGATGTCCGCGGCTTGGTCTTCTCGGACTCCGTCGCCGACCTGGTCGAATCGGTGGTCGACGCTTCTGACCTGAAGCTCCTGGCCACCGATGGCGGTCGGTCGGGCGCTCGCACCCTCGCCGATCTCATCGCCCAGGGCAGCGAGACCGCACCGCCTGGTCCGGCACCGTCTGATCCGTTCATGGTCGCCTACACCAGCGGGACCACCGGCTTTCCCAAGGGGGCGGTCCTCACCCATTCCTCGGTGCGGGCCATCGCCCGGATGAACGCCTTGTCCTATCGCCTGCCCATCGGCAGCGTCGGCGCCTACCGGGGGTCGATGTCGTTCGTGGCCACGGTGTGCGCCTTCTTGATGAGCCACCTGCACATGGGGGGCACCATCGTCATGATCGACAGCGGCGACCCCGAGGTGGTGGTCGACGGGATCATCCGTTTCGGCGGCAACTACACCTCGATCCCCACGCCGATGCTCGCCGGGTTCGGTGAGGCGCTCACCAAGCGACCCGAGGCACTCGATTCTCTGGTGACGGTGTTGCACGGGGCGTCGAAGGCCACCGCCGAGCAGCTGGAGGCCCTGGCGGCGATCGTCGGTGACCGGCTGGTCGAGGGCTGGGGCATGACCGAGCATTCGGGCGGGCTGGCCACCGCTACCACCCGCCTCGACGTAGTTGGCGGGGCTACGTCGTCGCGCAACGTGTTCGAGTCGGTGGGCCGGGCCGTGCCCGACGCGGTGGTCGAGGTGGTTGGCCCCGACCGGGTGCCGCTGCCCCACGACGGCGAGACGGTGGGCGAGTTGGCGATCCTGTCGCCGGCGGTGGCCAAGGGCTACTGGCGCAACGACGCGGCCACCCGCGAGTCGTTCGTCGACGGCTGGTACTTCACCGGCGGCCTGGGTTCGATCGACCCCGAGGGCTACATCTACATCTCC
>CAZEFG010000403.1:0-1893 GCA_964511355.1 uncultured Iamiaceae bacterium | reverse complement strand
CCGACGTGGCCCAGGAAGTGCTCAATCAGCGCTTCGACCACATCTTCTTCACCGGATCGACCGCCCTCGGACGCAAAGTCATGGCGGCCGCCGCTCCCCACCTCACACCGGTCGTGCTCGAACTGGGCGGCAAGAGTCCGGCCATCGTGCATCGCAGCGCCAACCTGGCGGTCACCGCCCGTCGTCTGGTGTTCGGCCGCTTCATCAACGCCGGCCAGACCTGTGTGGCGCCCGACCACGTGCTGGTCGACGAAATGATCCACGACGAGCTGGTCGATCACATCGTGGCGGCCATCGGCGACTTCTACGGCGATGACCCCCGTACCAGCGATGACTATGGCCGCATCATCAACGATCGGCACCTCCAGCGCATTCAGTCCCTGCTGGGCGGCGGAGGCTACGAACACGTGGCTTGCGGTGGCGAGGTGGTGGCGACCGAGCGCTACGTCGCCCCCACCGTCGTGACCGGGGTGTCGGCCGATGCGCCGCTCATGGCCGAGGAGATCTTCGGGCCCGTCCTCCCAGTGCTGTCGGTGGCCTCGGTCGACGAAGCCATCCGGTTCGTGAACGATCGGCCCAAGCCGTTGGCTCTCTATGTGTTCGCCGAGGACGACGAAATTGTCGACCAGGTGGTCGATCGCACCAGTTCAGGCGGAGTCTGTGTCAACCACACCCTCGTGCAACTCGGCGTGCCCGACCTGCCCTTCGGGGGTGTTGGCGACAGCGGCATGGGCGCCTATCACGGCCGCGCCGGGTTCGACGCCTTCAGCCACCACAAGTCGGTGCTACGCAAGTCGAGTCGGCCTGATCCGCCGGTGCTGTATCCCCCCTATGGCCGCTGGAAGAACAAGATGATCCGGAGCGCCCTCTGAGCCCGGTCCCCTCTCCCGCCCAGGCCATCGAGATCACCGTCGATACCGACAGGGTCGACCTCGTCTCGGGTTTGTTGTGGGCGACGGGTGTGTCCGCGGTCGCTGAGCACCCGGTCGATGACGCCACCGTCCTCTTGCGAACCGATGTGCCCGATGGTGGCTTTGCCGTGGTGGACGCCGCGCTCACCGGAATCGTCGATCCGACCGCGGTCCGGTTGGTCGAGGTGCTCGACGACGGCCTCGACGCCTGGCGTGACCACGCCCGGATTGTCGAGGTCGGTCGCCGCCTGGTGGTGCGGCCACCGTGGGTCGAGGTCGATGGCGGCGCCCTGGCCTACCGAGGCCCCGCCCCGATGATGATCGAGATCGACCCCGGCCGCTCGTGGGGCCACGGCGCGCACCCCACCACCCGCTTGTGCCTGGCCGAGATCGAGCGTGTGCTCGACGCGACCCCAGGCCTGGGGCTGATCGACGTGGGCTGCGGAAGTGGGGTCCTCACGGTGGCGGCAGCTCTGTTGGGAGCGAGGTGGGTCGAGGCGTTCGACATCGATCCCGCTGCGGTCGAAGCAACCAGGGCCAACGCCGAACGCAACGGCGTCGCCGACCGGGTCCGGGCCCATCGGGTGCCGTCCGACCACGCCCACGATCCCCTGGCCGCATTCGATCCCAGCCCGGCCGAGCCCACCGATCCGCCGGCCGAACTGGCCGCCGATCTGATCGTGGCCAACATCGGCGCGGCAGCCCTGGTCGAGATGTTGCCCACCTTGCGCCGACAACTGGCCCCCGGCGGAACCCTGATCCTCAGCGGCCTGCTCGACCCTCCCCCGCCCGAGCTGCTCGCCGCCTGCCAGCCCGGTGTCCCCGTGATCACCACCCTCGACGGCTGGTCTGCCCTGACCCTCTAACGGTCTGCCTCCCACCGGCGACACCTGTCCCGGCCCCCGCCCTCACCAGCCCCCCGCCCTCACCAGCCCCCCGGCCCCCACCACCTACCTCCCACCCTCACCACCCACCTCCCACC
>CAZEFG010000402.1:0-1895 GCA_964511355.1 uncultured Iamiaceae bacterium | reverse complement strand
GGCGGGGTCGAACCCATCGAGATCGAGCGCGAGATGGAGCAGTCGTTCCTCGACTACGCCATGTCGGTGCTGGTCTCGCGGGCACTTCCCGACGCGCGCGATGGGCTCAAGCCGGTGCACCGCCGGATCTTGTGGGGCATGTTCGAACAGCGCGTCTGGCCCGATCGGTCCCATGTCAAGTGCGCCCGTGTGGTCGGCGACGTCATGGGCAAGTACCACCCCCACGGCGACCAATCGATCTACGACGCGTTGGTGCGCCTGGGCCAGCACTTCAGCATGCGCCATCCGCTGATCGACCCTCATGGCAACTTCGGTTCGCCGTCCGATCAGGCGGCGGCCATGCGTTACACCGAGTGCCGGCTGAGCCCGATCGCCATGCACATGTTGGCCGGGATCGACGAGGCCACGGTCGACTTCCAGGACAACTTCGACGGCAACGAAGAAGAGCCTCTCGTCCTGCCGTCCCGTTTCCCCAACCTGTTGGTCAACGGCGGTCAGGGCATCGCGGTCGGCATGGCCACCAACATCCCGCCGCACAACCTGGGTGAAGTCATCGACGCCACCCATCACCTTTTGGCCAACCCCGAGGCCTCCGTCGACGACCTGATGGCCTTCGTGAAGGGGCCCGATTTCCCCACCGGGTGTCACGTCCTCGGGCGGGCCGGCAGCGCGGATGCCTATCGCACCGGTCGGGGCTCGGTGAAGATGCGCGCCGTCGCCGAGATCGAAGAGACCAGTTCCGGTACCCGCATCGTGGTCTCGGCCATCCCGTACCAAACCTCGGTCGAGCAGATCGAGACCAAGGCCGCCGAGGCGGTCGAACGCCGCGACATCGACGGCATCCGGGCGATCACCAACGAGTCGGCCAAGGGTGTCACTCGCCTGGTGTTCCAGCTCAAGCGCGACGCCACCGCCCATGTCGTGCTCAACAACCTGTACAAGCACACCCCCATGCAGACCAGCTTCGGGGTCAACATGGTGGCCTTGGTCGACGGTGTGCCGCGCACCCTCAACCTGCGCGAGGCCCTGGTCGCCTATGTCGATCACCAGATCGAGGTCGTCACCCGTCGATCCGAGTTTCGTCTCAAGAAGGCGCTCGATCGTGCCCACATCGTCGAGGGCCTCCTCAAGGCCCTCGATCTCATCGACCAGATCATCGCCACCATCCGAGCCTCCGACGATCGGCCGGCGGCGCGGGATTCGCTCATGGCCGAACCGTTCGAGTTCAGCCTCGAACAGGCCGAGCACATCCTGCAGATGACCCTCGGCCGCCTCACCCGGCTCGGCCGCTCCGAGCTCGAGGCCGAACTCGCCACGCTGCGCGAGACCATCGCCGAACTCGAAGCCATCCTGGCCGACGACGGCAAGCTCCGGTCGGTCATCCACGACGAGCTCACCGAGGTCCGCGACACCTTCGCCACCCCCCGCAAGTCCGAGCTCACCTTCGACCCGGGCGACCTCGACATCGAAGACCTCATCGACGACGAAGATGTCGTGGTCACTCTCTCCAACGCTGGGTACATCAAGACCGTCTCGATCGACGCCTTCCGCACCCAGGGGCGGGGCGGTCGGGGAGTCGCCGGCACCAAGCTCAAGGACGAGGACTTCGTCACCAACGTCTTGCACACCACGGCCCACTCGTATCTGTTGTTCTTCTCGAACCGCGGGCGGGTGTATCGCCTCAAGGCGCACGAGATTCCGATGATGGAGCGCACGGCGCGGGGTACCGCCATCGTCAACCTGTTGCCCTTGCAACCCGACGAGCGGGTCCAGGCCCTGATCGACACCCGCGACTACGAGAGCTTCCGCTACCTGTTCTTCGCCACCAAGCTGGGCCAGGTCAAAAAGACGGCCTTCACCGATTACGACTCGTCGTTGCGGGCGGGCATCATCGC
>CAZEFG010000401.1:0-1907 GCA_964511355.1 uncultured Iamiaceae bacterium | reverse complement strand
TGCGCCTCAACCTCAAAGCAGCGGCGTTGCAGCACCAAGGCGATGTCGATTCCTTTCTCACCACCACCCTTCCAGGCTTCATCGAGCTCACCGCCGAACTAATGGAAGCTCGGATCCGGCACCTCGTCGAACAGGCCGCGTTCTACGAGCACTCGTGGCTGGTCGACGAAGGCCTCTTGGCTCTCGACCGCTTCACCGCCATGTTCGGCGTGTTCGGTCTCGCCGAATGTGTCGAGCACCTGCTGTTCGTCAGCGGTGACGAGGGGCGCTACGGCCACGACGCCCACGCCGACGCCTTGGCCCACCGCATCGTCGCCACGGCGGCAGATGTGGTGGCCGCCCGGCCGATGCCCTACTGCGAGGCCACCGGTGGGCGGGCGCTCCTTCACAGCCAGGGTGGGCTGGACTCCGACCTGGGCGTGACCGCCGGAACTCGGGTCGCGGTCGGCGCCGAGCCCGATCTGTATCGGCACCTCCAGGCCGTCGCCCCCAACCACATCTACTTCCCGTCGGGGGTGAGCGACATCATCCGCCTCGACGAGACGGTCGCCGACAACCTCCAAGCAGCGGTCGACATCGCCAAGGGAGCGCTGGCCAGCGGGATGCGCGACGTCACCTTCGAGGTGGCCAACGGCGAGTTCGTGCGCATCACCGGGTACCTGGTGCGCCGGCGTGATCTCGAACTGGTGGGCCAACCCGAAGGGGTCCGGCATTCCAGCACCATCCTCGGCGCCGGTTCGATGACCAACATGGGCCTCGACTCCCGGGTACCTCAACGAGTCCGCAGCCATGAGCTCGATCCGCGGCCTGATCGCTGACGTCATCCGCTCGTCGTACGTCGACGGGCCGGGGCACCGCTATGTCGTGTTCGTTCAGGGCTGCACGTTCAACTGCGTGGGCTGTCACAACCCCCACACCATCACTCGACGACCCACCGCCGAATCGAGGTGGATGACCGTTGACGAGGTGGTGGCCGACATCACCCAGGTCGCCCCCTTCCTCGCCGGCATCACGATCTCCGGGGGAGAGGCGACCACCCAGTGGCGGTTTGTGCTCGCCCTCTTCGAGGCGATGGCTGCCGATCCTTCACTCAGGCACCTCACCCGTCTGATCGACAGCAATGGTGATGCGCCGACGTTCGTGTGGGATTCGCTGGCCCCGCTGACCGACGGGGTGATGGTCGATCTCAAGGCCATTGATCCCGAGGTCCACCGTGAGCTGACCGGCCGCGACAACTCCCAGGTGCTGGCTTCGATCTGCCACCTAGCCGAACTCGAGCAGCTGCAGGAGGTGCGCCTGCTCATCGTGCCGGACGTGAACGATTCATCCGAGCAGCTCGCAGCCACCGCCCAATTCTTGGCGGGGCTCAAGTTGCGGGTGCCTGTGGTGGCGTCCGGGTTCCGCCACCACGGCACCCGCCCTGCTGCCCATCGTTGGCGTGAGGCGACCGCCGACGACATCGATGCCGTGGTCGAAGCGCTGGTTGCGGGCGGTCTCGACCGTGAACAGGTCAGCACGCGAGGCGTGGATCGCCTGGGCGCCACCGTCGGCTGACCCTCACCTCACTCGCGCCGAACTTCCACGGATTTAGTCCGGCTGGCGCAGTGTCAGTCCGGCTGGCGCACCGAATCCGTGGAAGTTGGGACTACGAGGGCCTGGGAGTACCGATCAGGTCTGGTTGTCGGGATCGGCCTCGTGGCGGAGAGCCTTGGTGGTTCCGGCCGGGTAGGGGACCCCGTACTTCAGACCCCACCGGGGGCTACGGACGGCTCGCACCTTGGCGTAGCGGGTGAGGCTCGAGCCGCCACCCAACAGTGCGGCGCCGCCGATCAGGCTGAGGAAGATCGACAGACCGGTTCGGGGCAGCAGGCCGTCACCGCCGGCCCCGGCATCGCCGACGCCCGAGC
>CAZEFG010000400.1:0-1915 GCA_964511355.1 uncultured Iamiaceae bacterium | reverse complement strand
CGGGTCCGGGATCTGCTTCACGCAGACGACGACGTTCATGTCGCGATTGTGCGTCCTCGCAGAGGACCTGACCAAATCGCCGGTGCAGGACTACCGTCACACCCGGTGAAGCTACTGCTACTGGTCAACTCCTCTGCCTCCTCGGTCACCGCCCGCAGCCGGGTGGTGATCCAAAAGGCGTTGGCCGCCGACCACGAGGTGACCGTGGCCGAAACCAGCCGACGCGACCACGCCACCCGCCTTGCCCAGGGAGCTGCGGCCGACGGCGTCGATGTGGTGGTGGCTCTGGGTGGTGACGGCACCCTGAACGAGGCCGCCAACGGGCTGTTCGGCACCGAAACCGCCCTGGCGGCGCTGCCTGGTGGATCCACCAATGTCTTTGCCCGCACCATCGGACTGCCGAACGACCCCATCGAAGCCACCAGCGTGCTCCTCGACTCGCTCGGCGCCGGGAGCATCCGCCCCGTGGGGGTCGGCACCGCCAATGGCCGGTGCTTCTTGTTCCACGTCGGCATTGGCTACGACGCGGAGGTCGTCCATCAGGTCGAGCGCCGCGGCTCGCTGAAGCGTTGGGCGGGCCATCCCCTGTTCGCCTGGAGCGCCGTCGACACCTGGTTTCGCCACTACGACCGCTCGCGGCCCCGCTTCGCTGTTCGCTTCGGCTCAGCTGGCGACCAAGAGGATCACCTGGTCGACGATGGCTACTTCGGCATCTGCCTCAACACCGATCCCTACACGTTCCTGGGCAACCGGCCTTTCCGCCTCGCCCCCGCCGCCACGCTCGACACCGGCCTGTCGATGGTCACCCTTCGCACCCTCAAGGTCGCTCCCCTGCTCAACCTGGTGGGCCGGTCGCTCAGCAGCGGCGGAGGCTTGCGGACAGGACGACACGTCGACGTGCGCCACGACCAGGCCGAGGTAACCGTCGAAGGTCACGGCGCGTTTCCGTACCAGGTCGACGGCGACTACCTCGGCGAGATCGACCGCCTTGTGCTGCGCCACGAACCCAACGCGCTGCGCCTGGTACTACCGGCCAGCTGATCCCGCGCCGTTAGCCAGGAAAGCTCGGTCAGCGGCCCAGGGCGTCGAGGGCAATGTCGGGCACGTTGGTGACGATCCCATCGACGCCCAACTGGTCGAGGCGACGGATATCGTCGGGTTCGTCGACGGTCCACACGTTGACGAACAGGCCGGCGTCGTGGGCCAGATTCACCATCTGCTCATCGGCCATAGTCCACACCGGATGGATCCCGTGGTGCCCCGCCGTTGCCAGCCTCTCGATCATCCGGGCCGGGCCGTGCGCGGACGGCAACACCAGCCACGCCGTGCGCAGGTCGGCACGCAGCTCATGCACTCGGTCGATGGCCTCGAAGCTGAACGAGGAGACCACCACCCGCTCGGCGATCCCCAGGGCCCCAGCCGTGTCGACCACGACGCCGGCCATGGTCTGGTGCGGGTCGTAGTCGGCTTCGACGGCGAAGTTCTTGATCTCGATGTTGACCATCACCTCGGCACAGGCGGCCAACGCCTCGCCCAGCAACGGAACGTGGGCGGGCAGCTCGGCCGCGGTGAGCTGCACGATCAGTCGACCATCGGGCAAGTGGGCATCGTGGTGGACCGCCGGTTTGCCATCGAGGGTCCGACGCACGTCGAGCTCGATTCCGTCGGCCCCCATGGCGACCGCTACCTCAAACGCGGCCACGGTGTTTTCCTGGATTCGGGCTGATGCACCCCTATGTGCGATGATCTTTGTCACAAATCCACGTCCATTGTGAAATTTTGGTCAACAACCCCTTGTAGTGCGGTTGCGCGACCGGTACGGTTGCCGGGTCCCCTGTGAGTGCCCGCGCGTTTCCGGGTCCGCTCATGTGAACCAAGTCACGAACGCGTGGAGGTGTCGTGGCCCTGACCACAC
>CAZEFG010000399.1:0-1939 GCA_964511355.1 uncultured Iamiaceae bacterium | reverse complement strand
CTCGGTAGGCTGGACCCATCATGAGAGCCACCGAGCTTCGCCGCGCCTTCACCGAGTTCTTCCAGGCCCGCGACCACACGCTGGTCGCCTCCGCCGGGCTGATCCCCACCCATCCCAGCGCGCCCATGTTCACCAACTCCGGGATGATGCAGTTCGTCCCCTACTTCCTCGGCGAAGAGGCCGTGCCGTACGAACCCAAGCGGGCGGTGTCGGTGCAGAAGTGTGTTCGGGCCGGGGGCAAGCACAACGACCTCGACGCCATCGGGCGGTCGCTGCGTCACCTCAGCTTCTTCGAGATGCTGGGCAACTTCAGCTTCGGTGACTACTTCAAGGCCGACGCCATCTCCTGGGGTTGGGAGTTCATCACCGAGGTCCTCGGCCTCGACCCCGAGCGCATGTGGATCACCGTCCACGAAACCGACGACGAGGCCGAAGAGCTGTGGGCCGAATCGGTCGGCTTCCCCCGGCAGCGCATCCAACGTCTTGGCAAGGACAACTTCTGGGAGATGGGCGACACCGGCCCCTGTGGCCCCAGCTCAGAGCTGTTCTTTGACTTCGGGCCCGAATGGGGTCCCGAGGGGGGCCCCGCCAACACGGCGGCCGAACAGCGTTACGTCGAGATCTGGAACCTGGTGTTCCCCCAGTACTTCCGACAGGCCGACGGCAGCCTCACCGATCTCGAAGCCCCCGGAATCGACACCGGTGCCGGGCTCGAACGCATCCTCGGGGCCATGGCCGGGTCGCCCAGCCTCTATGTGGCCGACACCCTTTCGACCTTGGTCGACGAGGCCCAAGGGGTGACCGGCACTCGGCTCGGCTCCACCGATCTCGGCGACATCGCTCTGCGGCTGCTGGCCGATCACACCCGCACCATGACCTTCCTCATCGCCGACGGCGTCGTCCCCTCCAACGACGACCGCGGCTATGTCCTGCGCCGCATCATCCGCCGGGCCATTCGCTTCGCCTATCTGCTCGGTGTCGAAAAGGACGTTTGTCCGCCGTTGGTCGAGAAGTGCATCGATGTCATGGGCGACGACTACCCCGAGCTGGTCTCAGGGCGCGAGCTGGTCCTCGGAACCGTCGAGCGCGAAGAGGCCCGCTTCCGCCAAACCCTCCGCACCGGTTCCCAGACCCTCGACACCGCCCTCGACCAACTCCCCGAAGGCGGCGAGCTGCCTGGCGATGTCGCCTTCCAGCTCCACGACACCTACGGCTTCCCGCTCGAGGTCACCCAGGAGGTCGCCGACCTCAGGGGCTACCGCGTCGACCTGGCCGGGTTCGAAGCCGCCATGGCCGACCAACGCGACCGGGCCCGGGCCGCCCGCAAGGGAGGGGGAGTGGCCGCGGGCGAAGAGGCCGCCGAATACCAGCGGATCATCGCCGAGCACGGGCCCACCGCCTTCACCGGACGCGACGAGAACGAGTCGTCGGCCACGGTCATCGCCCGGGTGGGCGACACCCTGTTTCTCGATCGCACTCCGTTCTACGCCGAATCCGGCGGTCAGGTCGGCGACACCGGCCGCATCACCTCTGCCACCGGCACCGCTGAGGTCCTCGACACCACCCAAGCCCTACCCGGGCTTCATCGCCATCACGTCCGCATGATCGAAGGCGACATCGAGGTCGGTCAGCAGGTCACCGCCACCATCGACGCCGACCGTCGGGCCGCCATCAAGCGCAATCACACAGGAACCCACATCCTGCATTGGGCCTTGCGAGAGGTTCTGGGCGATCACGTGAAGCAGCAGGGCTCGTTGGTGGCTCCCGATCGTCTCCGCTTCGACTTCAGCCACTTCCAGGCCCTCACCAGCGACGAAATCACCGCCATCGAAGACCTAGCCAACGGTGAGATCCTGGCCAACGCGCCGGTGCATCACTACGAAACCTCCATGGCCGACGCCCAGGCCAAGGGCGCCATCGCCTTCTTCGGCGAGAAGTA
>CAZEFG010000398.1:0-1942 GCA_964511355.1 uncultured Iamiaceae bacterium | reverse complement strand
AGTTCATGGCGTCGCCGAGCACCGCGTAGGTCACGTTGTTGGCGGTCATGCCCACTCGATCACACCGCAAGACGACCTGGCCCTCGCCAGGCTCCAGCGGGGGTCGCTCGACCACCGTCGTCTGCGAAAGGTCATCACGGTTAACCAACAGATCCCAAGCCATACCCGTTGGTATACAACATGTCACCGGACCGCTTCCTATCCTCGGCTGACGGTCCTGGGTCGGCGACAGCGGATGTCCGTCAGAAATCGCGTAATCCGGTCAGATCCCGACCGCTGAGGGGAGCACACTGGTCGCCGAACCCTGAAACCAACGGAGCAATGCCCATGACCGAAGTCATCTCGGCGCGTCAGCTGGTCAAGAGCTACGGAAAGCAGGTGAAGGCCCTCGACGGGCTCGACCTGTCGGTGCCAGAAGGCACGGTCCTGTGCCTCCTCGGCCCCAACGGAGCTGGCAAGACCACCGCTGTACGCATCCTCACCACCCTGCTCAAACCCGACTCGGGCAGTGTGCACGTCGCAGGCGTCGACGTCCTGGCCGACCCCAACGAAGCCCGCAAGCGGATCGGTCTATCCGGCCAGAACGCGGCGGTCGATGAAGACCTCTCCGGTTACGAGAACCTCGAGATGATCGGGCGCCTCTACCGCCTTGGCTTCAAGCCCGCCAAGGCCCGCGCCCATGAGCTTCTCGAACGTTTCGAGCTGACCGACGCGGCCAACCGGCCGGTGAAGACCTACTCGGGGGGCATGCGTCGCCGCCTCGATCTTGCTTGCGCCCTGGTGGCCCAGCCGCCGGTGCTGTTCCTCGATGAGCCCACCACCGGCCTCGACCCTCGCGGCCGAACCAACATGTGGGACGTCATCCGCGACCTTCTGCGGACCGGCACCACGCTGTTGCTCACCACCCAGTACCTGGAAGAGGCCGATCAGTTGGCCGACGACATCATCGTCATCGACCACGGACGTGCCATTGCCCAGGGCACGGCCAACCAGCTCAAGGCCCAGGTGGGCGGCGAGCGCATCGAAGTGGTGGTGGCCACCGACGACGATGTGACCGCCGCCCGCCAGATCCTCGACCAGATCGCGGTGGGCGACCTCCACGTCGACGACCACACCAGGGCTGTGTCGGCCCCGGTTTCAGGTGGTGCCAAGGACCTCATGGCCGCGCTCCGCCAGCTCGATGCGGCCGAGGTCGACGTGCTCGACGTCGGCCTGCGTCGCCCCACCCTCGACGACGTCTTCCTGTCGCTCACAGGGCGCATGGCCACCGAAGAGGTCTCGGTCAACGGCGACCAACCCGACCCCGCCCTGGCCGTCACTGCGGCCGGCGCCCCTGAAGGAGACGCGTCATGAGCGCCATCACCGATGCCATCATCGACGGCCACGTCATCGCCAAGCGCAACGTCATCAAGATACGCCGGGTGCCCGAGGTCCTGGTGTGGGTGTTGATGTCGCCGATCATGTTCGTGTTGTTGTTCGCCTATGTGTTCGGCGACGCCATCGACCCCGGCGGTGGCCTCAACTACCGCGAGTTCCTCATCGTCGGCATCTTCGCCCAGACGGTGGTGTTCGGGGCCACCTTCACCGGGGCCGGTATCGCCGAAGACATGAGCAAGGGCATCATCGACCGCTTCCGGTCACTGCCCATGTCTCAGTCGGCGGTGCTGGTGGGTCGCACCGCCAGCGACGTGGTCTACAACGTGTTGTCGATCGCCATCATGTCGGTGACCGGGCTGTTGGTGGGCTGGCGCATCCGGGGCTCGTTCCTCGACGCGGTGCTGGCCTATGCCCTGTTGTTGCTCTTCGCCTACTCGTTCTCGTGGGTCATGGCCTACATCGGGCTGTTGGTGCCGAGCGTCGAGGTCATCAACAACGCCTCGTTCATGGTGATCATGCCGCTCACGTTCGTCTCCAACGCCTTCGTGCCGCTCGAACAGTTCCC
>CAZEFG010000397.1:0-1944 GCA_964511355.1 uncultured Iamiaceae bacterium | reverse complement strand
GGTCCGCCAGTTCGTAGCCGGTGAGCGACAACACCGCTTCGTCGACCACGACCACCGACAGCTCGGCCCCGGCAGCCGGGCGACCCTGGGCGTCGACCACCTCGACCGCAACCGAGGTGGTGGCCCCCGGGTTGAGCTCCGGCTCGGCAGGAGTCACGGTCACATCGAGGATGCGGTCGGAGGGGGGCACCTCGAGCCGCATGGTGCCCACCGCGTAGGCCGGCCGAGGCGTGCCGGCGGCTCCTCCTCCACCACCACCACCGGCGGCGTCGCCTGTGCGTTCGGAGGTCCCGACGACCTCGACCACCAGATCGATCCCGGGCGCTTGATCACGGGTGATCGGGACCTGCAGGATCGCACCGCCGTCGACCACCTCGAAGGTCTCTGCCGAGACGATGCCGTTGCGGGTCAGCGCCACCATTCCTGTGCCCGAGGCGAACGGGACCTGCACCATGACCTCGGCGACATCGCCGTCGCCGTAGGTCTCCGCGTCGGGCACCAGGGTCAGTTCCTCGGCTTCCACGCTGCGCTGGGGCTGGCTGCGCGCCTGCCCCGAAACCCAGCGGGTCAGCACGGTGGTGTTGGTGCCCCCGTCGGCGTCGGTGACGGCGGCGGTGATGTGGTAGCGGCCACCGACGGTCGGGGTGATCTCGCACTCGGCCGCGTCGTCGCCAGAGGTCAGCGAACAGGTCTCGGAGTCGACCGCGACCTCGGTCCACTCGCCGTCGACCTGGTCCCACTCCATGCGTTCGGCGGTGATGGTGACGGACTGGCCGGTGACCACTTCACCGTCGATGTCGGTGACGATCGCCTGGACGGTCATGGGCGTGCCGGCGTTGACGAAGGTGCGCTCGGTGCGCAGTCCCACATAGACAGAAGACGAGTGCACCAACAGTTCGGTGGTCGCGGCTAGTTGCTGGCGGTTGACGTCGGTGACGGCGGCGTTGGCCGACACCACCACCGGCTGGCCCTCGGGCGCGCCTTCGAAATCCATGCGGAGGAAGTGTCGGCCCGAGCCGTTGGTGCGCCCGGAGAAGGTGGCGATGTCTTCCTCGACGGGAGGCCACGGGCCCCCGATGTAGTCGACCGCGACGGCGCTGGTACGGACGGCGACGTCGGCGTAGCCACCGATCGGGGTCGGCCACCACGGCTCCCACACCCCGAAGGTGAACCCGTCCCAACCCGGCGGCGCATAGCTACCGGGTCGGGTTCGGACCGACCACGTGACCGGTGCGTTGGCCAGAACCCCGCCGCTCAGGTACCTGGCGGTGACCGCCACCGTGGCGGGCTTGGTCACGAGGTAGGGGCCGGCAGACTCGGGCTCGGCGGTGACCTCGAACTCGGGTCGGCGGTACTCGGCGATCTGGAGGTCGTGGTGATGCCAGGCGGGTGCCAGGTCGGAGGTGCCGCCGAGCTGAAGCTGCACCGCGCCGTAGCCGAGGCTGGCTTCGGCGGGGAGGTCGATGGCGAGATCGAAGCCCCCGAGGCGGGTGAGGGGCGCCTGACCCGTGGCGATCTGGTTGCCGAAACCATCGTGGGCGGTCCAGGTCACCGTCGCCGCCGGATCGATGGGGGCGAGTTGGGCGTCGCCGGAAAGGGTCAGGCGACGGACCCAGCCCTTCAGACGGGCGGTTTCGCCCGGCCGGTACAAGCCCCGGTCGTCGATCACGTGCCAGCGGGCGATGTCGGGGATCCCGGCGGTGCCCCGGTGCTCGAGTTCCCAGGCCACCAGCAGGGCGGTGTCGTCACCCTTGCGGGCCACCAGGTGATTCGATCCGCCGGGGAACGGATCGATGGTGACCAGACCGTCCGGGCCGGTGGTGAAGGAGTCACCGGACCCGGAGACCTCGATGGTCACCCCGTCGATGGGAGCGCCCGTGCGGAGATCGGTGGTCCACGCCACCAGGCGCTGCTGGTCGGCGATGGCGTCGAGGCCGATGTTGG
>CAZEFG010000396.1:0-1945 GCA_964511355.1 uncultured Iamiaceae bacterium | reverse complement strand
ACCGGCAGGTACGGGGCGATCCAACGCAGGCGTTCGGCCTCGCCCCGCAGGGAGGTCTCCAGCGGATGAACGGGCTGGGTCTTGACGATCCAGTCGCCGTCGGGCCGCCCGACCCGGACCGTAGTGGCCCCTGAGCGCCCGATGGCTATTGGTGTGCAAGGGCGGTCGCCGATCAGGTCGGCCACGGCCGCGGGCAACGAGTCCTTAGCCTGCACTGACCGGGATTCGGGTGCGGTGCCGGGGAGTGGCGAGGATCTCGCGCAGTTCGCCCCGCAGGTGGTGCGCCGCAGCCTCGATGACCTCGACGGTGGCTAAGGTGCCCGGCCGCAGCGGCCTGGGGGCGAGGAAGTGGACCAGCCGGTTCTGGCGGGTGCGCCCGGTGACGACACTGGCGTCTCGCTTGGATGGTCCTTCGATCACCACTTCTTCGATGCGTCCGACCCGAGCCCGGTTGTGAAGCATCGCCGAGCGTTCGACCACGTGACGCAGCCGTTCGAAGCGCTCGACCGACACCGCATGGTCGACGAAACGGTCGACGAGGGTGGCCGCCTCGGTGCCTTCGCGAGGGGAGAAGATGAAGGTGTAGGCCGAGTCATAGGCCGCCTCGGCGGCGACTTCGAGGGTGGCCTCGAAATCGGCGTCGGTCTCGCCGGGGAAGCCGACGATGATGTCGGTGCTGACCGCCAGGTCCTCGATTCCGGCCCGAGCGGCGCGCAGCTTCTCGAGGTAGCGCTCGGCGGTGTATCCCCGGTGCATGGCGGCCAGGATCCGGTCGGACCCCGACTGCAGCGGCAGATGGAGGTGCTCGCAAACCGCGGGGCTGTCAGCCATGGCGGCGATGGTCTCGGGCCGTAGATCCTTGGGGTGGGGGCTGGTGTAGCGCACCCGGGATATGCCATCGACGGCCCCGACTGCACGGAGCAGGTCGGCGAACAGAGGACGGGGCCGACGGCGATCGTCGCCCGCCCATTCGGCACCAGCGAGGGCAAGGTCGGAACCGAGATCGGGTTCGAGGCTGCGGAGCTTGGTGGTGAGGTCGCGGCCATAGGAGTTGACGTTCTGGCCGAGCAGCGTGACCTCGATGACCCCATCGGCGGCCAGGCGTTCGACCTCGGCGACCAGGTCACCGAAGGGGCGGCTCGCCTCGGACCCGCGGACCGAGGGCACGATGCAGAAGGCACACGAATTGTCGCAACCGACCTGGATGGTGACCCAGGCGGCGTAGTCGACCTCGCGCTTGACCGGCAGCGCCGAGGGATAGGCCTCGGCATCGTCGAGGGCGCCCTGGGTAAGGATCTCGGTGATCGGTCCGTTGGCCCGCGCTTCGCGGAGCAGTTCGGCGGCCCGGCTCACGTTGTGCGTTCCGAACACGACATCGACGTGGGGAGCCCGCTCACGGATCAGTTCCTGGTCCTTCTGCGCCAAACAGCCACCGACCACGATCTCGAGGTCGGGGCGCTTGTCCTTGAGGGACTTCAGGTGCCCGAGCTTGCCGTAGAGCTTGTTGTCGGCGTTCTCGCGGATGCAGCAGGTGTTGAGGACGACCACATCAGCTTCGTCCTCGTTCGCGGCCGGCACTAGGCCGTCGGCTTCGAGGAGTCCGGCGATGCGTTCAGAATCGTGGACGTTCATCTGACACCCGTAGGTGCGGATGAGATAGGACCGGGCCATCCCGCCAGCGTAGGGGTTGGGCCGGCGCCGGCCCTATCCGGACGACGCGCGGCGGCGGTTTCCCGACGCGCCAGGGCTCACGACAGCGGCGCCAGCCAGTCGGCCAACAGCTCCTCGCTCAGCTCCCACAACTTGGCCGCCGCCGCGTCATCACGACCATGGACCGAAGGTCGCGTGAGCTTGCGCCGGTGGTAGTAGCCGCCGGTCGCGGTCGCCACCTCGTCCGCCGCCGCCAGGTAGATGGCCGTATCGGCCCCCTGAGCAGCATCGATCG
>CAZEFG010000395.1:0-1949 GCA_964511355.1 uncultured Iamiaceae bacterium | reverse complement strand
ACGCCTACGACGACGAGGGCAACTACATCGGTGGCGCCACCGGCGACAGCGACACCCCCTCCGACGCCGAGGCGGCCTGGGCCGAGTACTACGCCGAGCACGGCCAGGACCAAGTCCCTGGAGCTGATGCCGCTGCTGCTGAGCCTGCCTCCGACGAGGCCGAGGGTGTCGAAGCCGACACCGAGGCAAGCGACGAGGCCTAGACACCTCAGTCCCTGATCGATCGGCGCGGTGCCCCTCGGGCACCGCGCCGAATCGCGTCTCGGGGTCAGCAGGCACGAAATACCGGTGACTGCAGCCTGGGACGAGAACCCAGGTGCAACCTTGCGCGACAAGGGTGCGCTACTGTGGCCGTCCAATCTCTGTGGGTGAATTGCTTGAGAAGCGCGGGCAAGTGGCCGACGGAGACGCTACGGCGGTGTGGCTCAATGCCGCGCCACCCTCGGTACGAGCACCAGCCACAGACAGGACGAGTGAGGTCGAATGAGTTCTCGCAGGACATTGATCCTCATCGCAGCGATCGCCATCGGCGCGATCGCCGCGTTTGCCCTCTTCAACTACATCCAGGGGATCGAGGACCGTGCCTACGGCGATGCCGAGCTGGTTGATGTGTGGAAGGTCGAGCGAACCATCCCGAAGGGTTTCCCCGGTGAGCAAGCCACCGCCGAGGAGCTGATCGTCGCCAGCCAGATCCCCCGCGATTTCTATCCGGCCAACGCCCTGCGCGACGCCGCCCAGCTCACCGGGCTGGTTGCCCTCACCGAGTTGTCGGCCAACCAGGTTCTGGTCGAGGGCATGTTCGTCGACCCGTCCGATGCTCTCATCAGCTTCGCCGAGCGTCTCGACGCCGACGAGGTGACCGCGACCGTTTCGGTCGACCAGATCGCCGGCGTGGCGGGTCTGTTGGTACCGGGCGACAAGGTCAACATCCTGGTGCGTCCGGGTCTGTTCGAGTACCCCGAGGACAACCTGCCCGAGGTTCCAGTCGGTCCTGGCACTCCACAGAGTGAAGGCCTCGAACGAATCCTCATCGGTTATGGCCAGCACGCCCGGTACATGTACCAGTCGGTCGAGATCCTGGCCATCGGCCGGAGCCCGGTGCCTCAGCCGGGCGAGACGGTCGACAGCGCCGAGGTGGCCGGGCAGTCCGGCGTCGTGACCTTCCGGGTGCCGCCCGAAGCGGTGCCTCGCATCATCTCAGCGGTCGAGATCTACCTTTCGTTGACCTCGCCCGAATACGAACCGCGTGTGCTGCCGATGTTCGACCCCTACGAGGTTCTTCCGGCCGAGGACCCCGGTCGTCTCACCCCATACGGTCCTTCCGGCAGGGACTAGCATGTCCTTCGCTGAACCCTTCGGCGGTTTCGATTCACAAGCTGTAGGGAGTGCTCCCATGGTCCCCGCCGGTGTCGCGATCGCCGTAGTCGATTTCGACCAGTCCGTACGCAACAGGCTCGCCATGCAACTGGGCGAAGGTGCCACCACCTTCGGCTCGGTCGGCGAGTTGAGTAGCCGATTGCTGGGAGCGCCGGTGGTCGCGGTCTTGGGACCCTCGTGCGCCTACGGGCCCGAGCTCACGGCTGTCGAAGAACTGGTCCGGGTCCACCGTGAGGTGGGCGCCATCCTCCTCGCCGAGGAGCTCACCACCGCGCTGCTTCAGCAGGCACTGCGGGCGGGGGTCCGCGACGTGTTGGCTGCACCGGTCGAGACCAACCAGTTGGTGGCCACCGTGCAGCGGGTGGCCGAAGGCCTGGGTCCGGTTGTGGGCGCGCCCCAAACGGGCGGCGCTCCCACGGCGGGTGCCGAGCCGGGCGAGCTCGGGCGGGTCACCACGGTCTTCTCCACCAAGGGAGGGGCTGGCAAGTCGGTCATCGCCGCGAACCTGGCGGTGGTGCTGGCCCAACGCAGCACGCGTCCGGTGGTGCTGGTCGACGCCGACCTCCAGTTCG
>CAZEFG010000394.1:0-1954 GCA_964511355.1 uncultured Iamiaceae bacterium | reverse complement strand
GTCTTCGCCGCTCCCGCACGCGGTCGCCATGAGGGCGAACGCGATGAACAGGGAGATGACCCGCACGGAGAAGCGCGAGGTGTTGGGTTGAAACATGGTGTCCTTCGGTCAAGGGCGTCCCGAGGACCATAGGTCGACAAAACGTCGGCCGTGGACGAGTGCCGGCGTTGAGCGAGGTCACCCCCGACTCCCGCGTTGGTTCTGGCATGGTGGGACCATGTCTGCCGGACCCCTGGTGCTGTTGCCTCCGTCCCAAGCCAAGAGACCGGGCGGCCGAGGGCGATTCTCGCCCCGGTCCGGGGTGTTCCGCCGCCTGGCTCCGGCCCGGATCGAGCTGGCCGAGGCCCTCGCCGACCTCCTCAACACTCCCGACGACCCCTCAGCGCAGAATCTGCGCAGAATCGGTCCCGAGGATTCGACGGCGCAGAATCTGCGCAGAATCGGTCCCGAGCGGGCGGCGAAGGTGTTCGGGGCCAAGGGGGAGCTGCTGGAGCACGCCCTGGCGGTGACCGGCGAAATGGTGGCGGGCACCGCGCCGAAGCTGCCCGCCGTCGAGCGCTACGACGGTGTGGTCTGGAGCCACCTCGATCCCGCCACCCTCACCCCCGATCAACAAGCGAGGATCGTGGTGCCATCGGCGGTGGTGGGCCTCAGCGCCGGAACCGACCCGGTGCCCGACCATCGCCTCACCTTTGCGGTCTCGCTCCCGGGACTTGGGCGACTCGACCGTTGGTGGCGCCCCCACCTGACCGAGGCCCTCATCCGCCACGCCGACGGCACCACGGTGGTCGACCTGTTGCCCAACGAACACGCGGCGGCCATCGACCTCGACGCCCTGGGCGCCAAAGTCGATCTCGTGCGGGTGCGGTTCGTGGCCGCTGACGGGCCCCGAGCGGCCGGCCATGGGGCCAAGGCGGTCAAGGGGATGGTGGCCCGAGTCGTGTTGACCGTCGGTGTCGCCGCTCTCGAGCGATTCGCGTGGGAGGGCTGGCGCTCACGCCGTACACCCGACGGCTACGAGATCGTCGCGCCGGCCTGACGGCCGCCGCTGATCCGGGACCTGGTGGCGCGAATGCGCACATAGAGCGCATTGGCGACAGTGGTTCGGTCCCAAGGGTCCTTAGGCCCTATCCCGAAGCCCTGCGGCGGGTCACCCTGGCGTGATGGGACCGGACGAACAACAAGCTCGTATCCGCTCGATCGTGGATGACCCCACTCTCAGCTATCGCCAACGGGTGCAGGCCCTGGCGGGTGCGGCCGAAGACAGCCTCGATCGTCTGGAGGTCAGCGTCGCCTGTTCCGCCGCCCTCGACAAAGGCGTCATCTGCGACATGTTCGAGGGGAACGCCCCATACCGACCCCGATACACCCTGCCCGACTACGCCCGAGCGCTGGCCCAGGGCAGCCGCTACCTCGAACTGCCCGCCCCCCAGACCTTCGACGACGCAACCACCTTCCTGCTCGCGGTCTACGCCAACGTGCCGTCGATCACCGGCTACCCGGTGTGGTTCGGCGATCTCGACGCTCTGCTCGAACCCTTCGCCCGCGACCTGACCGACGACGAGCTACACCACAAGCTCCGTCGCTTCTGGGTGCTCCTCGACCGGTTGTTTCCCGACGCCTTCGCCCACGCCAACCTCGGGCCCGCCGACACCCGGACGGCGCGCACCATGCTGGCGGTGCACCGCGAAGTCCACCAGGTGGTACCCAACCTCAGCCTCAAGGTCGACGCGGCGGTCACCCCTGATGGCTTGCTCCTCGAAGCGGCCCGCACCATCGCCGAGGTGGCGCAGCCCCACCTGGTGAACCACCCGATGATGGTGGCCGATCTCGGCGAACGCTACGGCGTCGTGAGCTGCTACAACTCGCTTCCCGCAGGCGGCGGATCGCACACCTTGGTGCGCCTCAACCTCAAAGCAGCGGCGTTGCAGCACCAAGGCGATGTCGATTCCTT
>CAZEFG010000393.1:0-1955 GCA_964511355.1 uncultured Iamiaceae bacterium | reverse complement strand
TGCCGGTGACGATGTCGCCCTCGCGGCCGGCGTACTCCTCGTACTTGAGCTCGCGTTCGGCTTCGCGGATGCGCTGCATCATGACCTGCTTGGCGGTCTGAGCGGCGATGCGACCGAAGTTGTCGGGGGTGGCGTCGAGCTCGGGGCCGTAGGGCTCTCCGTCCTCGTCGAGTTCCTGGGCGAGAACCCGGATCTCGAAGGTGTCGGGGTCGATGGTGACCCAGGCGTACTCGTGGGCCTCGGGCATGCGCTTGTAGGCCGATTCGAGGGCATCGGCCAGGGCGGCGAAGAGGGTCTCGACCGAGATCCCCTTGTCGGCGGCCAGCGCCTGAAGCGCCTCCATCATCTCGGGGTTGCTCATGCTTCGGTCCTCCTCGTCGGGCCCGTTGACTCGTTCTCGGCGGGCGGCTCGGGCGGGGCCATGCCCCACTCGTAGATGGTTCGTGCGCTGTCGATGTCGGCGAGAGGCACCACACGCGTTTCGCCGGTGGGCTTGCCTTCGCCGGTCTGGGTATCGAGGGTGAGTCCCTCGGGCTCGGAGACCGCGGTGATGATTCCCCGAATGCGCTCGGCGGGTTGGCCGGCGACACGGATCTTCACTGAAGCGGTCTCGCCGATGGCCCCGATGAAGTGATCGAGGGTGCGCAGCTTGCGTTCGAGGCCAGGGCTCGACACCTCGAGGGTGTAGCTGCCGCTGATGGGGTCGGTCTCGTCGAGCAGCCCTGACAGCTCGCGGGTCATGGAGCTCAGGTCGGCGATGCCCGGCCCCGACGTGCGGGTCGGGCCGGCGACGGTGACTCGAAGGATGGGACCGTGCTGTTCGATGTCGTAGAGCACGAACCCCCGAGCGGCGACCATGGGGTCGGCTAGCTTGCGCACTTCATCGATCCTGGACATGGTCACCTCCTCTTCGTTGGTTGATCGCGTGTATCTGGAAAATCAGGGCCATTCACGAACAACGGCGTGGGCCGGAGCCCACGCCGTAGTGCGCACTGCGAACTAAGCGAGGTCCGGAGTATACCGCACCGAAACCTCATCACCCTGGGAAAGAGCCCGGCACCCGGGGCCACTACCGTTGTCCCGTGGCCGACCTTGCATCGTCAGACCGAAATGCCGCCGCCCGGGTGGCGTTGGCTGCCGATATCCATCGCATCTGCCACCTAACGGGCACCTTCGTCCTTCGATCGGGGCAGACGGCCAACTTCTACTTTGACAAGTACCGCTTCGAGTCGGACCCTCGGCTGCTGGAGAGGGTGTGCGATGCCCTCGCACCGCTGGTGCCCTCTGACACCGAGGTCCTGGCCGGCCTCGAACTCGGAGGCATTCCGATCGTCACTGGCTTGTCCCGTGTCACCGGAATCCCCGCCGCCTTTGTGCGCAAGAAGGCGAAGGACTACGGGACAGCGCGCCTGGCCGAGGGAACGCCGGTCGAAGGCAGACGAGTGACGATGGTGGAGGACGTGGTGACCTCCGGTGGACAGCTCGTGCTGTCGGCGACCGACCTTCGACACGCAGGAGCCCTCGTCACCCACGCGCTCTGCGTCATCGACCGTGAGCAAGGCGGGACTGCCTCCGTGGCCAGCCAAGGGATCGAACTCCGATCATTGTTCACGGCTGCCGAACTCAGCGCCGCCGCATCGGCCTGAGCCCGCCTTTCAGCGACATATTTGGCAGCGTTCAAGTGGTTTCCAGCAACTCTCCTTGAGTGTCACACCCCCTCTGCATACTTGGAGGTATGACCAGTTCGACCACATCAGGCGCAGCCTCCCCTAACTCGCCTGCACCCGTCACCCTGCTGGTCGCGATGCGCCGGGCGTTGGCGGAGGTTGACCCATCTGGTTTGTCGCCGAGGGCGGCGGAGGATCTGGTGGCCGAAGCGGTGGGGGTGGCCAACGCGGCCTGGGCGCTGGCGGGACGGGCGGCTGTTCGGGTGGGCGAGACCGACGCTTACCGCC
>CAZEFG010000392.1:0-1966 GCA_964511355.1 uncultured Iamiaceae bacterium | reverse complement strand
CGACACCTGCGTCTACCACCAGCCGGGCATCGACCTGCTCCTGCGGGTGATCCCGATCGACAACGTGCTCTTCGCCTCCGAGATGGTGGGCGCGGTGCGGGGCGTCGACCCCGAAACCGGCCACTACTTCGACGACACCCGTCGCTACATCGACGCCGCCGACCTCACCGACGACGACCGCACCCGCATCTACGAGACCAACACCCGCCGGGTCTTTCCCCGCCTCGACGCGGTCCTCTCCAACGGCAACCTCTCCACCCACAGCCAGGAGGCTTCGTCATGACCCTCCCCCGTCGTCCGGTCGTGGTCCGCCACATCGATCGTGCTGCCAGCGACCACATCGACGCCCTGGCCGACATGGGCACCGCCACCGTGCACGAAGCCATCGGCCGCCGGGGCTTCGTCGGCCCGCATTTGCGACCCATCCAGCAGGGCGTCTCGATCGCCGGCTCGGCCGTCACCGTGTCGTGCCACCCGGGCGACAACCTGATGATCCACGCTGCGGTCGAGATGTGTCACACCGGCGACATCCTCGTGGTGACCAACACGGCCCCATCGACCCACGGCATGTTCGGTGACCTGCTCGCTGGGTCGCTCATGGCCCGGGGCGTGCGGGGGCTGGTGATCGACGCCGGAGTCCGAGACACCGCCGACCTCCGCAAGATGGGCTTCCCGGTGTGGTCACAGCACGTGTCGTGCCAGGGCACGGTCAAGGCCAGCCCCGGTTCGGTCAACGTCCCGGTAGTGCTCGGCGAACAGGTGGTCTCGCCGGGCGATGTCATCTGCGCCGACGACGACGGAGTGGTCGTGGTCGCCCGCGCCGAGGCCGGACAGGCTGTCGAGCTGAGCAAGGCGCGCATCGCCAAGGAAGCCGCCACCCGCGAACGGCTGAACGCCGGCGAGCTGGGGGTCGACATCTACGGGCTGCGCGCCTTGTTGGACGACCTGGGCGTCACCTACCTCGACCGGCTCGACGATCTCGACAACGAAACAGAGAACGAGGCCTGAGATGCGGGTTGCCGTCTTCGGCCTCGGCGAGGCGGGTGCGCTGTACGCCGCCGACCTGGTTGAGGCCGGGGCCGATGTTCACGGCTTCGACCCGGCTCCGGTCGACACCCCGCCGGGGGTGCTGCGCCATGAGCACCCCGACACCGCCGTAGCCGATGCCGCCGTGATCATGGCCTTCACCGCCGCCGCCGATGCACCGACCGCCCTCACCCAGGCGCTCGACGCCATTCCCCCGCCCGCCATCTACGCCGACTGCGCCACCGGCTCTTCAAGTCTCAAGGAACGCCTGGCCGCCACCGCAGCCGACGCGGGCTTCGCTTTCGTCGACGTGGCCCTCATGGCCCCCGTTCCGGGCTCGGGCATCCGCACCCCAGCTCTCGCTTCCGGTTCGGGGGCGGCCCGGTTCGCCACCCTGATGGCTCCCCTGGGCATGACCGTCACCGACGACGGACCCCAGGCCGGCCGGGCGGCGGCCCGCAAGCTGTTGCGCTCGGTGGTGATGAAGGGCATGGCGGCGCTCATCATCGAGTCGATGGAAGCCGCTGACGCCGCCGGCCTGGTCGAGGAGACCTGGACCAATGTGGTCGCCCAGTTCACCGCCGCCGACGAAGCTTTCGTGCGCCGCCTGGTCGAAGGCACGGCACCTCACGCCACCCGTCGACTGCACGAGATGGAAGCCACCGCCGAGCTGCTGGCGGACTTGGGCGTCGATCCGGTGATGACCCGAGCCACCGTCGAGTCACTCCGTCGCATCGACGCGGGCGACGGCCGGATTCCGCGGCTCCCCTGACGCCGTCGCACCGGCCTCGCCCGACCGCCGAGCCAACTCGGTTACCACTACCGACGCGGCGGTCTGGGCGTCGTCGACCCCGAAGATCGTCCCACGAGGCAAGCAGGATTCGACCGACAGGGGTGGGAGGTGCGGTGATCACAGGTTGGCCTCCAGGATCTGGATCAG
>CAZEFG010000391.1:0-1974 GCA_964511355.1 uncultured Iamiaceae bacterium | reverse complement strand
CGTAGATGCGCTGGAGCATGGGCTGGTTCTCGTCGCCCCGCCAGTAGGCGCCGGCCACCCGCATGAGCTTGAAGTGCCCGAGTCGGCCGGTGTGGGGCACGTGGGGGCCACGGCACAGGTCGATGAAGTTGGGAGGGTTCTCGTAGGTGCGGACCAGACCGGTGTCGGTGGCCGACATCGGATCGTCGGCCGCGCCGTGGATGATCTCGACCTTGTAGCGGTGGTCCTTGAACAGCTCGAGGGCCTGCTCGGCGGGGATCTCGTCGCGGATGAACGGCTGCTTCTCGGCGATGATCTCGCGCATGCGGGCCTCGATGCGTTCGAGGTCAGCTTCGACGAAGGTGCCCCCGTCCGGCAGCTCGAAGTCGTAGTAGAAGCCGTCCTGTACCGGCGGGCCGATGGCGAAGGTGGCGCCCGGGAAGAGGTCGAGAACCGCTTGGGCAAGTACGTGGGCCGTCGAGTGGCGGATGGTGTACAGCCCGCGGTCGGACTCGGGGGTGACGATGCTGACCTCGGCCCCGTCGTGGAGGGGGTGGGCGAGGTCGCGCTCGGTGCCGTCGACCACCGCGATGACCGCCGCCTTGGCCAGGCGCGGCCCGATGGATGCGGCCAGGTCGTTCGCAGTGGCGCCGTGGGGCAGTTCCTTGAGCGAGCCGTCGGGAAGCGAGATCGAGATCGTGTCAGCCATGGAGTGACGAGGCTACCGGCCCTGCCACGTGGGCTTCGAAGTAGTTGGGCTCGCCTCTGCTTGCTCAGCCGGCTTTGGCGTGGGCGCCGAGGAGCTCGGCTGACGACCGGCGAGCGAAGCCGGACTCGTCTGGCGCCGGTTCCCCAGGTGCCGAGTCGCCGGGCTTGGCGGGCTTGGTGGCGTAGGTGGGGTCGTAGTCGAGGCCGGCGAGGTCGCGGATCTCGAACATCAACTCGTCGGTGATCTGGCGTAGCACGAGGCGGTCGTTGGCACGGTCGAGGTACTTAGTGACCTCGATGGGCTTGCCGAAGCGGATGGTGACCGTGCGGAAGAATTTGGGGACCGGACTGTCGGGCGGTTGGATCTCGCGGCTGCCGATGATGCCGACCGGGATGATCGGGGCGTTGCACCGCAGGGCGAGGCGCGCCACGCCGGTGTGGCCCTTGTGCAGCTTGCCGGTGCGACTGCGGGTGCCTTCGGGATAGATGCCGAACAGCTCGCCCTTGTCGAGGACCCGTGCCGCGGTGTTGAGCGCCCGTTGGCTGGCATCGCCGCCCGATCGGTCGATGGGGATCATGCCGAGGGCCGGGAAGAGCTTGCGGGTCTTCCAGTCGTCCATGTACTCGGCTTTGCCCACGTAGGTGATGCGCCGGGGCAGCACGCAGGGAACGAAGAACGAGTCGATGGCCGCCGCATGGTTGGGGGCGATGATGGCGGGACCATCCTTCGGGACGTTCTCGAGTCCTTCAGTGCGGATGCGCCAGCAGAACCTCAGGACCGGAGCAACCAGTGCTTTACCCACCCAGTAGAGCTGGCCGACCTCGATCGGCTCCTCACTATTGGTGGAGGGTCCGTCGCCCGCGCCGGACCGGTCGGTGAGATCTATGTCGATGGGACGGGTCTCGGCGGCCATGCGCTCCAAGTCTGCCCTACTGGTTCGGGCGGTGCTCGGGCGCAGCGGCGACGCCCGTGGAAGGATCGGCATTGGTAGAAGCTGCGGTTCTCTGCGTGCGGCGGTCGCGACTCCTAGGCCCTCGACCGCTCGTCGCTACGTCACGGTCGAAGTGCTCGCTCACTTAGCGCCGACAACCCGTCGGCGATCCGGCTGGACGAGAGCGAACTCGCCCTGACGCAGCAATAGTTCGATGTGTACATCCCGGCTCGGGCCACCCAGACCACGGTCAGTTCCGCGTTACCTGCGCCCACACTGGAGGTGTGACTGACGACGACGAGATCGACCCAGCTGCGCGCCCGACGCGACGAAGGTTCACCGCGGAGTACAAGGT
>CAZEFG010000390.1:0-1978 GCA_964511355.1 uncultured Iamiaceae bacterium | reverse complement strand
CCGTCCTTGTTGGAGTCCGAGTAGCCGAGCATCACCTCCTGCACGTCGCCGCGCAGGCGCACCACCTCCCGATAGGAGGGCGTGGCCAACAGGTCGCCGACGATGCGGCCGGCCGCGTCGAGCTCGTCGATGGTCTCGAGCAGGGGGACGAAAGACAGCCGGGCTATGCCGCGGCCGACGTCGACCAGACCGGACTCTCGGGCGGCCACCACCGCGGCCAGGATGTCGGCGGGGCCCTTGGTCATCGACACGATGCAGGTGTCGACGACGTTGTCGCCATAGCGGTCGAGGGAGTCCCGGATCACCGAGAACATCTCGGCGACCCGGCTCGCCTCGGGTGAGACCTGGGTGGTGATGCCGCTCAGGGGTCGTGAGCCCGCCAGTTCTCGGTCGAGCAACTCACGGCGCGCCGGCTCGTCGGTAGGGTAGTCGAGGCCGTTGATTCCACAGAGTTCCCCGACCAGCGCATGGAACGATTTGGCGTGATCACGCACTTCCATGACCGCGAGGTGGAAACCCGATGCCGCGAGAGCCCGGCGGACTCCGTCGAGACGCCCGGTTGCCACGAGCTCACCTGCTGTCCCGGCGAGTGCCTCGCGGAGCAGGTCGAGCTCGGCCACCAACTCCGACGCATCGCGGTAGTCGAAGCCTGGCCGATGCTCGGTTCCGGAGCGGTGACGAACTCGGGTGTTCTGCACCCGTTGCAGACAGTATGAGAGCTTTAGGCGGAACGGCTCCTCGGCGTTGAGATGGGACAGCCGTTCCCACACCTCTGGCATCTGCTGGCGGTCACGTTCCAGCGACTCCGCCAGCTCCGGGAGAACTCGCAGCACCTTCGACGAAGGCGAGAGTTCGGTAATCAGATCGCTCAGGGCCCGCTCGACCAGGATCAGCCCCCGGTCGTGCATCCACGCCAGGACCTGTGTTGTGACCTCGGGGGTGACGTTGGGGTTTCCGTCGCGGTCGCCGCCGACCCAGGTCCCGAACCGCACCGGACGCGCTTCGGATGGAAGAGGGACGCCGAGGCGGTCGAGCTCGAGGCGGAGGTCGGTGAGCAAGCTCGGCAGGACGTTCCAGACGAGGGATTCGACGTAGAACAGGGCCGACTGGGCTTCGTCGACCGGGCGGGGTCGGGCGGCTCGGATCTCGTCGGTGAGCCAGAGGAGGTCGATGAGCTCACCCAGACGCAGCTCGGTGCGACGCCGGTCGACCCAGCTTCGTCGCGGGTTGTGCGAACGGTGCAGGGACTCACCGATGTCGGCGAGTTTGGTGAGCACCGAGCGGCGGGCCGCCTCGGTGGGGTGAGCCGTCACGACGGGCCGGACCTCAAGGCGAGCGACAGCAGCGGCTATCTCTTCGCCAGCCACGTCGGCTTCCGCCAGCTTGTCGACCGCCATGGAGATCCACCCGCGCTCTTGCTCCTCGGGGCTGTTGAGCACGGTGATACGCGCGCTCTGTTCGGCCACGGTGGCCAGGTGGAAGTAGGCGGTGAACGCTCGCGCAAGGTGGATGGCTCGCTCGGCGTCGATGTGGCCGAGGTGGTCCCGAAGCTCGGCGGCGGCCTGATCGTCACCATCGGTGGCTCGGCGCGATAGCTGGCGCACCTTTTCGACCTCGTCGAGCAGCTCCTGGCCGACCTGACGCACCAGGGTCCGGCCCAGCTCATCGCCCAGCATGCGGATGTCGCTGCGCAATCCGCTGTCGACCGAGTCTCGCCACTCGTCGATCGGGGTTTGGCCGGGGGGAACGTTCGCGGGGTCTGACATCGCCATCTCGTGGATCGGAGACGTTCGTGTGACCCTACCCGCCTCGGATGTAGTGACCCCGGGCGCCGAGGATCAGATATCGAGAGCTTCGGTGTCGACGAACTGGGCCCGCTCCAGCACGAACTCGCGGCGGCGAGGCACGTCGTTGCCCATCAGAACCTCGAACAGGTCGGCTTCGGCGGCCGCCTTGCTGGCGTCGGCCACCGTCATCC
>CAZEFG010000389.1:0-1995 GCA_964511355.1 uncultured Iamiaceae bacterium | reverse complement strand
ACGGCGACGGCACCCAGACCCGCAGCTTCTGCTACGTCGACGACGAGGTCGAAGGGCTGTTGCGCCTGGCCGACTCCGACTACGTCGGTCCCATGAACATCGGCAACCCCGACGAGTTCACCATGCTCGAGTTGGCCGAGGTGGTCCTCGAGGTCACCAACAGCACCAGCGAGATCATCTTCGAGCCTCTGCCGGTCGACGACCCCGCCCAACGCCGCCCCGACATCACCCTCGCCCGTGAACATCTCGGTTGGGAACCGAAGATCGCGCTACGAGAGGGACTCTCCCGCACCGCCGAGGTCTTCGCCCGCCGCCTCGGCTCCTAGCCCTTCGATCACCGCGTCGAAAGCGGGCAGGGTCACCAGGTCGGAGTAGGCCTCGTCGAAGGCTCTTCGGGCGTTGGCTGCCATGCGATCGTGCAGCTCGTCATCGTCACGGAGCGAGACGATCGCCGCCACCAGACCGTCGACGTCGCCGTTGCGGAGCGAGTACCCGCAATCGAAACGCTCGATGGCGGCATCGACATTGCTGCCCTGAGGCCCGACGTAGATCACTGGTCGACCCATCGCCAGGCTGGCATGCAGCTTGCTGGGGCTCATGAGGCCCAAAGCATCGTCGTCAAGGGTTATCAAGGTGGCGCGGGCCCCCACCAACACGCCGGGCATGGCCGATCGGTCGAGATAGCCACGAAGCACGATCGGTGCGCCGCGTCCTTGTGACAGCGCCGCGTGGGCCGCCTCGAGTTCGCCCCAACGAACGCCTCCCCCGACGAACAGCAAGGCGTCACGCTCAGGGTCGATACGACCGGCGGCGGCGACCACGGCGTCGAAGCGGTGTCCGGTGCCGGTGTTGCCCGTGTAGGCGACCACTGATCGTGCGGCCAACGGCGGCTCGGTGTAGCCGCTCCAGGGTTCGGCCACCGGAGGGTCCGGGAAGTCAGCGGCTGCCTCCCAGTTCGGGATCACGGTGGTCGGGGGACGCGTTCGCTTGCCGTACTGGCTGGTGAGCAGCTCGCCCATGGCCTCGTCGAGCACCACCAGATGGTCGAGGCGAGGGTAGATCCACCGGTTGAGTTGACGCAGCACCCGCGAAACCGGGCCCTCGGGATCGAGCTGGTCGAAGCGCTCGGCGGTGTCGGGGTATACATCCATGCTCCACAACACGACCCGGGTCCGACCTCGCCGGGCGAAGCGGCTGATGACCATAGCGCCCGCCACCAGGTAGGGGGGCGTGGTGAGGGAGATGATCACGTCCTGGCGAGGCAGTGCCAGGAGACGGAAGAATGCGCCCAGGTGAAAGCCGAGGTAGCCGGAGAGTCGGGTGACGATGCTCGACTTTCCGCCGCCAGGGGTCCAGACCCGCACCACCTTCAGCCCCGGATCTTCCTGCTTGTGGCTGATGCCGTCGGGGCCGGCGCCGGGCTCGGCGTTCACGTAGCTCGCCTGGCTGGTGATCACGGTGACGGTGTCGCCGTTGGTGGCCCGGTGTTCGGCCAGCGCCGCCGCCAGGTGCGCGGTGGGCGCCAGGTCGGGTGGGTAGAACTGGTTGAGGATGGTGATGCGCATGGCGCGGGGGTCAGCCCCGGCTCACGACGTTGACCATCTCGTCGACGATCTCGGCCAGGCTGTACCGCTGGGTCCACCCGGGGTAGTGCGACCGGAACTTCGACTGGTCGGTGTAGTACACGATGTGATCGCCCACCCGCGCCTGGTCGTTGAACGACAGCCGGGGCCGCTTGCCCCCGCTGGCCTCGGCGATCAGTTCGACGCACTCGAGGTTGCTGGCGGCGTTCTGGCGGCCGCCGCCCAGGTTGTAGGCCTCGCCCGGTCGAGGGTTCTGGGCGAACTCCCAGAAGGTGGTGATCACGTCGTAGGAGTGGATCTGGTCACGGACCTGCTTACCTTGGTGGCCGATCATGGTGTAATCGCCCTCGGCGAGCGCCTGGGTCACCAGGTAGCTGAGAAACCCGTGCAGCTCGACCCCTGAGTGGTGGGG
>CAZEFG010000388.1:0-1995 GCA_964511355.1 uncultured Iamiaceae bacterium | reverse complement strand
CTCGCCGAGCGAGTTGAGCGTCTCGAGGCCAAGGTGGCCGACCTCGAACGCCGGTCCGACGCCACGGACTGAGGTGGGGCTAGGAGACTGCTTGTTGGTTGCGTTGTCGGTCGAGCCAGCCCAATAGGACCGCGATGGCCCGAGGATCGTGGCGGAGTTGGTGACCGGCACCGCCGATTATCCGCAGGTCGGCCGAGCCGTGGGCGTCGGCGGTGACACGAGCGTCGAACACCGGCACCGAGTCGTCGTCAGAACCGTGGACCACCAATAGTGGACGCGGTGCGAGGCGCGCTGCTGATGCCACCGCCCGGATCTCGCGCAGATCGCGCGACCACTGATCGATCGAGGGTGGGAACCCGGGCGACTTGATCGCCTCCTGTTCGCGGGCGTGGTCGAGAAGACGGCGGGGATGGCTTGCCCAGTCGTCGAAGTCGGCGGGGGCCCCCATGGTCGCCACCCCGGCGATGCGGTCGTCGATGGCTGCCGCGCAGATGCTGAGCGCCCCTCCCGTGCCGAATCCCACACTCCACACCGTCCCGACCCGCGGGTGGCGGTGCAGCTCGTCACAGGCAGCCTGGGTGTCGCGGAGCCAACCACCGAGGGAGAAGTCGCCCTCGGATCGGCCACACCCGCGGTAGGTGAAACAAAGGGCCACCCAGCCCATTTCGTTGGCCAGGCGATCGGCCAGTTCGGGGTAGGTCTTGGCCGAGTTCGCCCCGCCGCCGGTACCGGCCGGGAACCCATGGCAGATGACAACCCCCGGACGGCGGGTGCCGGTGCCGGGAGGTTCGGCCAGGTGGCCTACCAGTTCGTTGCCGTCGACGTTGAAACGATGTTCGGTCACGCGTCGGCGGTCTGGTGACCCTTCCACAGGCGGTAGCCCCGATTGCGGGCTTCGGCCAGGGTGTCGGGACCGAAGCACAGGTAGCGCTCAGACTCCATCAGCTCGTCGATGAGGGCGGGGTCGATGTCGTCGGCGTCCATGTCGTAGACGACCTGGGTGCGCTTGTCGCCAACGAAACGGTGGTGTTCGAACCGGGTGGGGCGTTCCATCCCCGCAGCATAGGAGGCGAACCGTGTCGCCAACGAAGAAGAGCGGGAACGAAGAAGGGGAGGCCCGAAAGCCTCCCCTTCCCCATTCGTACTGGTTAACCCGGGGCGACGTTTGGATTACCAGGCGGGACCAGTTCCCGGCCGTCGTTCCCGAGGGTGGATGGCGGTATTCGCCAGGGGTCCAGCGGGCCGTCTAGCGGCCAGCCACCTCCGAAGTCCCAGAAATCTTGTGACTACTCAGCAGGACCACCTCCTTTCTTCGGTCCGAACACCATATCGAACACGTCGGCCGAATGGGCGTCTTTTTTGACGCGCAAGCTCAGGGTCGGGCGTCGGGGTCGAGCGGACCTTCGACGGGAACCCCCAGTGCCCCGATGGCTTCGAAGTAGGCCATCTGGGCGTCGATGACGGCTACGGCGTGGCTGCGGTCGACGACGATCTCGGCCGCGGCCGCGCGCCTGACGACGTAATCGGCCGCCGTCTCGATGTCGGCGACGGCGACCTCGGTGGCCTCTTCGCCCGCAGTGGTGGCAATTCCGAGCGAGTGGAGGTAGTCGTGGAACAGCCGCAGTATGCGGCCGACCTCGTCGTAGCTGAGTTCGGCGGTGAGTTCGGATGGCAGCGCCTCGGCGACGAACTCAAGGGACTGATAGGTGTCGAACACGTGGCGCTGCGGCGACTGAGCCAGGCCAGCGGTGACCCGGCCCACCGCCACCGCGGCGATGGCGAATACGAGCAGCGCTCCCACAATCAACAACACCACGGTCATCGCGGCGAGTCTAACGACCGGCGAAATGGGCCAACCCGAACCGCCACCCCAACCACGATCCACCCGCCCTGGACGCGCCGGTGGCGCAGCCCCGAAGGACTGCGCCACCACGGTGGGTGCCCTGGGGGCGCGAGCGGGTGGGTCGGTGCGGTGGCGAGGGGGGGGGCGGGCAG
>CAZEFG010000387.1:0-2019 GCA_964511355.1 uncultured Iamiaceae bacterium | reverse complement strand
AAGTCCACGACGAGCAGACCGCCATGCTCAAGCTCAGCGCCAGCGGTGTCCTGGTGGCCCCCGGCGGGCCGTTCGCAGTCGACAAGGGCCAGGGCGAGTACATCAGGGTCACCTGCGGTGTGGTGCGCAGCGACTGGGACGACCTGGCCGAGGTGCTGGCGCACGCCGCTGCCGTCCCCACCGACGGCACCTACCGGTAGATCACCACCTACCGGTAGCTCACCACGCGGCCCGGCGGTACTGAGTCGGCCACTCGACCTTCACTCCCAACTCCGCGGCTGCCCGCAGAGCCCACGCCGGGTCGCGCAACATGGCCCGGCCGATCATCACCGCATCGGCCCCGCCACTGCTGATGACGCGCTCGGCTTGGGCCGCCTCGACGATGAGGCCCACCGCGGCCACGGGCACACCCGCGTCCTGTCGTACCTCTCGGGCGAACGGGACCTGGTAGCCCGGGCCAATCTCGATTCGTTGGTGCGGAGCGATCCCACCCGATGACACGTCGATCAGGTCGACGCCCCGATCGGCCAGCAGGGCGGCCAGCCGCACCGTGTCGGGCAGCGACCAGCCCCCGTCGATCCAGTCGGTCGCCGATACCCGAACGAAGAGCAAGGTCGAGCGCTGCAGCACCGCTCGCACGCGCTCGACGATGGCGAGGGCAAGACGCACGCGGCCCTCGAAGCTGCCGCCGTAGCGGTCGGTGCGCTGGTTACTGATCGGTGAGAGGAACTGGTGGATGAGATAGCCGTGGGCGGCGTGGAGCTCGACGACACCGAAACCCGCTTGCTCGCTACGTCGCGCGGCATCGGCGAAGGCGGCCACCACCCGCTCGATGTCGTCGACGGTCATCTCCCGGGGCGCGGCGTGGTCGCCGAAGGCAACCCCCGAAGGAGCGATGGTGGTCCATGCGCCATCGTCGGGGTCGAGGCCGCCCCCACCCAAGTGCGGAGGGTGAGAGCTGGCCTTGCGTCCGGCGTGAGAGAGCTGAATCGCCGGCAACGCCCCCTGGGCCCGGATGAACTCGGCGAGCGGTGAGAACTCCTGCGCCAGGTCGTCAGACCAGATGCCGGTGTCGAAGTGACTGATGCGTCCCTCGGGTTCGACCGCGGTGGCCTCGGTCATCACCAGGCCCGCGCCGCCGATCGCCCTGGCACCCAGATGGACGAGGTGCCAGGGCGTCGGCGCGCCATCGACCGCTGAGTACTGACACATGGGGGAGAGCCAGACGCGGTTCTTGATGGCGACTTCGCCCAGCTCGAGCGGGGCGAACAGGGTGCTCACGGATGAGCGTTACGACAGGGGCTGGGCATCGCCGAGCTGGGGCCGGAAGTCGGGCAGCTCTGCGATGCGCCGGGCGGGGAGGCCGGTGAAGGTGAGGGCCATGTCGAGCATGGCGGCTCCGTGGACCTCGATCTCGCCGAACTGATCGGGCTCTTCGTCGGGGGCGCTGCCGAACTCCAAGGTGGCGGTGCCGTAGGTGTGTTCGCTGCGGTGGTGGCTCGAGTGACCGACCGCCAACAGCTCGGCCTTGTTGGTTCCGTCCATGGAAACCACGTTGCGGATGCTGTAGAAGCCCTCGAACGGGGGTACCTCGATGGCGGGAGCGTCGCCGAACTCGGCCCGGAAGGTGGCGACGGGAAAGCCATGGCGGCTCACGTCGACGGCGTAGAAGACGTCGGTGCTGCCCTTGTTGTAGGTGCCGTCGTCCTTGCGGGGGACCTCGGCGATGGTGACCTCGGCCCGCTTCTTCGGCCAGCCGAGGGTCTCGCGCACCTGGTAGACGGCCCAGTCGCGGTCGAGCCACATGCAGAGGTTGAACTGACGGGGCGCCGGATCGTCGCCGTAGGTGACCCGGGTGCTCACCACGAACTCGTTGTACCGGGTGTAGGTGGGCGGAGCGATGGGGCCATTGCTGGGACGACGCACGTACTCGTAGGCCTTGATGAAACCAGCGTGGGGATCGACGATCTTGAGCGGCTCGGGCACCCAGCGGCTGAGGTCGTTGCTGGCGGTGAACGG
>CAZEFG010000386.1:0-2052 GCA_964511355.1 uncultured Iamiaceae bacterium | reverse complement strand
AGTTCGACCTCGAACTGCGCCAGGACGGCCTGGCCGGGCGAGGCCGCGGCATCATTCCCAACCGGGTCAAACGTTCCGCGGACTGAGATGTACGAGGAGCGCCTCGCTGCCCTTGTTCCACTCGCTCAACGGGAGTGGTGGTCCGGCACTTAGTCGGCGCTGGGCGACAGCTCGCGACGAGCTTCGGCGAGCTCGGTGAGGACCAACGCGATCAGCCCGTCGGGAGAACCCAAAGGCGAGTGACCACCGTTGCCTCCACCACGCCTGAGGATCGTGATCACCCGAGTATCCACGTCCATCTCGACACGCATCTCATCGCTGTGATCACCGATCCGCTCGTTCTGGTCCGCCTCCCACCGGAAGAAACGGGCGCGATCGCTCTGGCGACCACGAGACTCGCGTACAGCAGGTGGCGGGCCTGGCAAGGTTTGGAAGCCTCGTGGTCGGGTATGGCCCGGGGTATGACCGACCACGACCAGGACCCCGTCGACCACCTCCGAGCCCTCGCGACCGATCAACGAGTGGTGATGGTCACCACATGCGACAGCGGCGGGACGCCAATGGAGCTCGAGGGGCGGCCGCTCACCGTCCTCGACGTCGACGATCGCGGGACCTGCTCCTTCCTCGTCGACGGCACGGCCGATTGGATCGCTCAGGTCCGCGGTGGTGGCCCAGCCTCAATCAGCGGTGCCGACATGGCCGACGGCACCTGGTTCTCGGCGTCGGGCACCGCGACCCTCGTCGAGGACCGAGCCCGGATCGAGGAGCTCTGGACGCCGATCGCCGAGGCGTGGTTCGACGGCAAGGACGACCCACGCCTCGCCGTGCTCGCCGTCGAGGTTGCGACGCTCGCGTGGTGGGAGTCGGCCGACAACCGCCTCGTTCGGATGTGGAAGCTGGCGACCGCGGCTGTGCGGTCCGGCCGCGGCGAGACCGGCGAGCACGGGGTCGATCGGATCGGCTGATCGAGCTCGTGGCGAGCCCCATCTCAGGACCGGGGGTCGAACAGCAGAATGGCGTCGAGCCGGTTGAGCAGGGCGTACCAGTCCTGCGGTTCACCCGAGAGCCTTGATCGGACCCTCAGGACGCCTCCATCCCGAGTCAGGTCAGCGCTTGGGTCGCCCTCCACCAGGTCTGAGTACTGGCTTTGGCCTCCCGCCAGCAGCTCGCGCAGCAGGGGTTCGGCCTCTTCGGCCACCGCAGGATCGGCGTAGGCCCACACCGTGGTGACCGACCAGCTCGAATCCTCGGGCGCCAGGCCCGACCCGATCCACGCTCCACCGTCCTCGCCACCGACCCGGCCCGGGATCAGGCGTGAGTAGGAGGTGTCGGATCCGAGAGCTCCTACCGCTTGGGCCAACAGAGTCGACCTGTCATCCCCGGTGTCGCCATCGTCGCTGTCCTCCAGCAGTGACCAGGCGCTCACGGCCAGTCGGTTGTCGTCGGCGAGCACCACCTGGTTGGCCACGCGGCTATCGGCGTTGGCGAACCGATCGCGGTCGAAGTTGCCGCTGATCGCAAAGTTCCGGAGGTCTCCTACCCAACAGTCGACGTCGAACGGTCGATAGGGCATCTCAACGTCGGTTTCCATCCGTTGGAAGACGAACTGGCGAGTCAATGGGTCGGGACTGGTGGACACCGCGATCGACGAGTCGATCATGGCCTCGACAGAGCTGTCGTCGTAACCGTTCGCACGGGCCACGACCAGGTTGGCGGCTTCCACCGCTCCCATGTCCTCGGGTAGTCGCTGGGCTAGTTCGGCCAGGCAGCCCGATGCCTCCTCGGCCCCCTCGGCCTGCTCGGCCTCGTCGTCGCCCCCAGTAGCCAGCACCGCCACCGCGACGACCACGATGGCGATCACCGCGACCACCGCCGCGATCACCACGAGGTTGCTACGTGAGGCGCCCGGCTGTGCGTTGGCGTTAGAGGGGTTCGGGTTCGCTTGATCCATCGGCCTTGTGTAGCAGCCTGGCAGCACCTCCTAGCTTCGCCGGACCTTCGCTACTCGAGGTTGCGGAGGCGAGGCATGAAGATCAGCGCCCCGAGGGCGAG
>CAZEFG010000385.1:0-2057 GCA_964511355.1 uncultured Iamiaceae bacterium | reverse complement strand
TACCGCCTGGCGGCTCCTCGAAGCCGAAGGGCCCGAAGCGCTCACCATGCGCCGGCTGGCCGACGAATTGTCGATCAAGGCCCCGTCGATCTACAAGCACCTGCCCGACAAGCAGGCGCTGGAGGCCGCCATCATCGAGGAGGCCCTCGCCACGCTGGGCGCGGCGCTTCACCACGCGGTCGCTCGACCATCGAGCCAATCCCCCGTCGCCGCGCTACTGGCCGCCTACCGCCGATACGGCGTCGAGAACCCCAACGTCTACCGGCTGGCCACTGGCGACCTGCCCCGCGACCTGTTGCCCGACGGGCTGGAGGAGTGGGCGGGCACGCCGTTCTTCGTCGCCACCGGTGAGGCGCACCGCGCCCAGGCGCTGTGGGCCTTCGCCCACGGCATGGTGATCCTCGAGATCGGCGACCGCTTCTCCGACTCGTCCGACCTCGATCGCACCTGGCGAGCTGGGGTCGATGCCTTCACCTAGCCAAAGGCCTTCACCTAGCCACGGGCCTTCACCTAGCCGGAGTCAGAACAGACGGCGGAGTGAATCGGGCGTGAGGTGCCGGATCGATGGATACCCGTCGATGGCCATGATGAGGTCGGTTTCGGCCAGCAGGCACGACAGCACGTGCTCGATGCCCGCCTGTCCGCCGATGGCCAAGCCGTAGGCGTAGGGCCGGCCGATGCCGACCGCCCGAGCGCCTAGAGCCAGGGCCTTGACCACCTCGGCCCCGCTGCGGATTCCCGAGTCGAACACCACTGGGGCGTCGCCGGCGGCGGCGACGACATCGGGGAGGCACTCGACCGCCGGCAGCCCGCCGTTGGCCTGGCGTCCGCCGTGGGTCGAGCACCAGATGCCGTCGATTCCGGCGTCGACCGCCCGGCGGGCATCGTCGGGATGGCAAACACCCTTGAGCAGCATCGGCAGGTCGGTGATGGAGCGCAGCCAATCGAGGTCGTCCCACGACAGGCGCGGGTTGCCGAAGGTTCTCGACCACAGACCCGTGGCCGCCCCCATGTCCTCTTCGGGGGTCGCTTCGAGCTTGTCGAGAAAGACCGGGTCCGAGAAGTAGTTGGCGAGGCACAGACCCTTGAGCTGCGGGAAGCTGGCGATCGACAGATCCCGGGGCCGCCATCCGAGGGTGAGAGTGTCGAGGGTGACCACGATGGCTTCGTATCCCGCCGCCTCGGCGCGCCAGACGAAGCTTTCGGTCAGCTCCCGGTCATTGGGCGGATAGAGCTGGAACCAGGCCCGGCCTTCCTCGCCGAGCGCGTCGGCGACCTCCTCCATGGGCACCTCCATCAGCGTGGAGGCCACCATCGGCACCCCGCTGGCGGCCGCGGCCCGAGCCGTGACGAGGTCGCCCTGGCCGTCGGGGTCACACAGGGCGATCACCCCGACCGGCGAGAGCAACAGCGGGGTGGGCAGGGTCGAGCCGAACAACTCGACCGAGAGGTCACGCTGCGATGCGCCGGCCAACACCCGGGGTATCAGCCCCCAGCGCTCGAAAGCGGTGACGTTGCTGCGTTGGGTGTGCTCGTCTCCGGCTCCCCCGGCCACATAGGACCAGATCTCTGGCGACATGGCCGCTTCGGCCTGTCGTTCGAGTTCGGGGTAGGTCATCGGCAAGGTCGGCTGTTCACCGACCAGACCACCCAGGTAGACGCCGAGCTGCCAGTCCCCGTAGTTCTTCATGACCGCATGATGGCTCACGCACCCGGTCGCCGCCCTCCCGCCCGGACGGCTTCGGGGCCCTACGGGTTCAGCCGGGCTCGTCGATGTAGGGGACGGGATGGGCCCCGCCCTGTTCGAGGTGGTGTTCGTTGATGGCGTGGACGATCAGGTTGTGCTCACGGGCTGGTGGCGCCGGTTTCCTCTGGAGGTAGGCCACCAACTCGGTCGGGGTCCTGTCGCCACCGAGCGCGAAGTACCGCAGCCACAGATCAACCACGCTCAGACCCGCATCGACGCGGGCGTCGTCGAGCAGCAGTTCAGGCATAAGTGGACCTGGAATCGGCCACCGATGATGGGGGCTGGGTCTGTTCGAGGATCTCGGCGGCCT
>CAZEFG010000384.1:0-2060 GCA_964511355.1 uncultured Iamiaceae bacterium | reverse complement strand
GCGTCGTAGCGGCCCGAGGGGCCGCCGTGGCCGGCGCCCATCTCGGTCTTGAGCAGGACGGGGCGGCCGCCGGTGCCGACCTCGCGCAGGCGGGCGACCCATTTGGCGGGTTCCCAGTACGACACCCGAGGGTCGTTGAGTCCGGCGGTGGCCAAGATGGCGGGGTAGGCCACGGGCGCCACGTTCTCATACGGCGAGTAGGCCTTCATGTAGGCGTACACCTCGGGATCGTGGAGCGGGTTGCCCCATTCCTCCCACTCGGTGACGGTCAACGGCAACGACGGATCGAGGATCGTGTTGAGCGCGTCGACGAAGGGCACCTCGGCCACCACCGCACCGAACAGGTCAGGGGCCAGGTTGGTGACCGCACCCATCAACAGCCCGCCCGCCGAGCCGCCCCGGATGCCGAGCTGCGCGGGCGTGGTCAGACCAGCGGCCACCAGGTTGCGGGCACAGGCGACGAAGTCGGTGAAGGTGTTGGTCTTGGCCAGCTCCTTGCCCTCGAGATACCACCGCCGACCCATCTCGCCCCCACCGCGGATGTGGGCCACCGCGAACACGAACCCCCGATCGAGGAGGCTCAAGCGGGCCGACGAGAACCACGGGTCCATGCTCGCCTCATAGGAGCCGTACCCGTAGAGCAACGCCGGCCCGGGCTCGTCGACGGACCGGTCGGTCCGGCGCACGAGCGAGATCGGAACCTGAGCCCCGTCGTCAGCGGTGGCCCACAGCCGCTCGGTCACGTAGTCGGCGGGGTCATAACCGCCTAGCACCGTCTGCTGCTTGCGGAGCACCCGCTCGCCGGTGGCCAGGTCATAATCGAACACCGACGACGGAGTCACCATCGACGAATAGCCGTAGCGCAACACAGTGGTGGCGAACTCGGCGTTGGCACCACCCGAAACCGTGCCCACCGACTCGGGCTGGTCGATGACCCGTTCGTCTTCGAGCCCGGCCCCGGTCAGCCGGAACGTTCGGATGCGGGTGAGGCCGCCGGCCCGTTCGTGCAGCACCAGGTGGTCGGCGAACACGTCGAGGCCCGCCAGCTTCACCTCGGGGTCATGCGCCAACAGCTCGGTCCAGGCTTCGGGGTCGACTCCCTCCAACACCGAGTCCGGCGCCGACATCACCTTGAAGTTCTCGGCGCGCTCGCCGTCGGTGTCGCCCTCGTTGGTCAGGATCAGGAAACGGTCGCCGTGGTGCTCGATCGAATACTCGACACCCTGACGCCGGGGAGCCACCACTCGGAAATCACTGTGGGGGTCGTCGCCGCGCAGCACCCAGGTCTCGTCGGTGACCTTCGAGCCGAGGTGCAACACGATGAACCGATCGTCCTTGGTGCGGCCGATCGACAAGAAGAAGTGCTCGTCGTCCTCCTGATGAACCAGGGTGTCGTCGCTTGGCGCAGTGCCGACCACGTGCCGCCACAGCTGGTGCGGGCGCATGGCGTCGTCGGGCTTCACGTAAAACAGGACCGAGGCGTCGTCAGACCAGGCGGTGCCGTAGGTGACGTCGGGGATCTCGTCGGCCAGATCGACACCGAGGTCGAGGTCGCGTATGCGCAACGTGTACTGCTCGGACCCGTTGTAGTCGGTGCTGTAGGCGAGCCACCGATGGTCGAGGCTGATGTCGAAGGCTCCCAGAGCGAAGTAGTCGCTCTCCCCCGCCAACTGATTCTCGTCGAGCAGCACCTGTTCGTCAGGCGCGGCAACCCCGGGTTCGACCGCCGGGGGCGCCTGGTCGAGGGTCAACCGGGACCCCGTCGCAGGAACCCGGCAATGCACCCCGTATTGGCTGCCCTCGGTGGTCCGGCCGAAGTACCACCACGGCCCCGACCGCACCGGCACCGACAGGTCGGTCTCTTGGATCCGGCTCTTTATCTCCTCGAACAATGTCTGGCGCAAGTCGGCGAGGTGGGCGGTGGCCGACTCGGTGTAGGCGTTCTCGGCCTCGAGCATGGCGATGACCTCAGGGTCGTCCTTGTCGCGCAACCACGAGTAGGGGTCGACGAACCGATCGCCATGGTGGGTCCGCTCGACCGGCCGGGCCGAATACGACGG
>CAZEFG010000383.1:0-2083 GCA_964511355.1 uncultured Iamiaceae bacterium | reverse complement strand
CGAGGATGTGCAGCCGCCCCGCGGGGGCCCGATTCTCTGACGGGTCGTCGTCGGTGTACTGGTAGCCGGCCGCGCCCCGCACCCGCTGGTCGCCCCCCGAGCAGAACGCCCAACCTCCGTCCTTGGGTGACGGCCCGTTGCCGGTCAACAGAACGCAGCCCACATCGGGTGTCTGACGGGCATGGTCGAGGGCCCGATAGAGCTCGTCGACGGTGTGGGGCCGGAAGGCGTTGCGCACTTCCGGTCGGTTGAAAGCCACCCGGACGGTGCCGTGCTCGACCGCACGGTGATAGGTGATGTCGGTGAAATCGAAGCCGGGGACCTCGGTCCAGGCCACGGGATCGAAGATCTCAGAAACCATCGGCCCATGATCGCGCCGATCAGTCTCGGGGTCGCCATCGGGCGGTCACCCGTCGGATCAAGTGGGTCGGATCTGGCAGCGGGGGCACCAATAGGTCGAGCGGGCCTGCTCGCCCCAGCGCGCCATCACGATGGGTGTGCCACATCGGCGACACGGACGGCGGGCCTTGCGATAGACGGCGAGGCCGCCCGGCACCGTCGTCCGCCGAGCGGTGGTGAGGTTGGCCCGCAACTGGCGAGCCGCCGAGGCGATCAGTCGACGGCGCAGGTCGAGGGGCACATCGGCGATCGGTGTGCGCGGATCGAGGCCTTCCGCCCAGAGCACCTCGCTCTTGTATACGTTGCCGATCCCGGAGGCCACCCGTTGGTCGAGCAGCACTTCGGCCACCGTGGCCTCCGGGTTGGCGATGGTCGCCATGCGCTCAAGAACGAGGTCGAGGTCGGCGTCCGGCCGGCACAGGTCGGGGCCGAGGTGATCGAGGGCGTCGGTGGCTCCGACGGTGGTGCGTACCACCGGGGCGCTGAAGCAGACCGCTTCGTGGGTGGCGGTGGCAATGACCACCCGGGCCAGGTGGACAGGCTTACGCCACCGTTCGCCCTTGGCGTACAGGTGCCAGGAACCGGTCATGCGGAGATGGGTGTGCAGCACCGTCGAGTCGTCGAAGGTGACGAGTAGGTGCTTGCCTACCGCCTCGACCGAGGTGATCTTGGTTCCGGGGCGGGGCCGGGGACCCACCAGGCGCGGGGCCTCGAACCGCTCGACCACCGCGCCGACGAGCACCGGTCGCAGCCGGTTGGCGATCTTGTGGAGGGTGTCGCCTTCGGGCACCCGACCAGGCTACGAGCGGGCGGGCTCAGCGCGGAGGAGGAGGCCAGACGGGACCCAGGTCAGCGAAGCTGGCCTCTTCGAGGTCGATGGTTGCTTGGGCATCGAGGTGGATGAGGCGGGTGCGATGGGCCGGTGCTTCGGGTGCGGCACGATCGGCGGCCAGATCGTCTCGAGCGCCGGTGCGAAGATCGAGATCGGCTTCCGGGGTCTGTTCGGTGGCCGAGGCGGAGGTCTCGGCCCGGGCTGCGGCATCGAGCTTCTCGGCGGCTACATCGATGCACACCGCTGCGACCACGCGAGCCACCAGCTGGAGCGGCGACGCTCCGGCGGTCGGCTGACCGCTGAAGATGCGGTGCACCTCATTGTCGATGTGATGCTCCAGCCAGTTGGGCAGAAGCGCCGACCGCGAAGATGCGATGACGGCCTCGGCGTCGAGCCCGCCGGGCATGTGCGGCATCGCGGTGGCCGAGGTGATGAGTTCGGCCATCTCGTGCAGAGGTGCCCGGTCACTGTGCCACTGGAGCTGAAGCTGGGCCATGCGGTAGCGGCCCTCGGACACGGCCCGCACGACCGAGTCGAGCACCGCGGCGCGCGACCCGGGCTGGGGTCTGCTCGTCGCGTTCATGGACCCTCCCCAGAGAGCTCGACATCGATACCGGACGTGCCCGATCCGCCGGGATCAGGACGACCCACTCCAGGGTAGTCCGATCGACCCACATCGCTACCACCCAGAGCGCGTGAGTGCCCACCGTTTGTGAGCCGGGAGGTTGGGCCTTGGTGACGGTGCCGGGAAGCAGAGCGGGACGGGAACCCGAAGGTTCCCGTCCCGTCTCGATACTTCACTGGCACTTCATTGGCGGGTGGATCTATAGGCCGTCGTCGGTGGCCAAACGC
>CAZEFG010000382.1:0-2086 GCA_964511355.1 uncultured Iamiaceae bacterium | reverse complement strand
GCATGCGCGACTTCACTCTGAGCGACCCAGACGGCCACCGCTTCACGCTCGGCCGGGGAGAAGAACGGCTGCGAGACGTCGCTGGCTTCTACGGCCTGAGTGCTGAGGAGATCGCCGTCGATCCTGCCTGGATCCACCACGACCGATCGTGACCGAATCTTCCGATAGGCGCGGGTCCGAGGCCGTAACCTCTCGGCATGACGAGGTTCGACGTGGTGATCTTCGACTGCGACGGTGTGTTGGTCGACAGTGAGCGGCTCATCGTCAAGGTTGAGGCGCAGATCTGCCGCGAGCGGGGATGGGACCTGACCGAGGACGACGTGATCCGTGAGTTCGTCGGACTTTCCGACGCGGCCATGCGGGCGCGCCTGTCGGAGCTGGTCGGTGAAGAACTCGCCGAGGACTGGGATGCCGAGTACACCGAGCGGTACCGAGCGGCCCTCGCCCGCGATCTCGAGGCCGTCCCCGGAGTGGCCGAAGCCATCGACGCCATCGAAGACGCAGGGCTCGCGACCTGCGTCGCCTCGAGCGGCAGCCACGAGAAGATGGCGCTGACGTTGGGCACGACCGGGTTGTTCGATCGGTTCAGCGGTCGGATCTTCAGCGCCACCGATCCCGAGGTCGCGGCGGGTAAGCCCGCACCGGACCTGTTCCTGCACGCCGCCTCCCGTCTCGGGGTCGATCCAGGGCGATGCGCCGTCGTCGAGGACAGTCCCTTCGGTCTCACCGCCGCCCTGGCCGCCGGCATGACGCCGTTCGGATTCGCGGGCAGCGTCATCCCCGCCGAACGGTTGGCCCTCGACGGTGTGACGATCTTCGAGACGATGATCGAGCTCCCATCGCTGGTCGCTCCGCCCCTTCATTAGGGGTGGTACGCCAACGTACATAGCCGTACCGTTTGCTCCATGACCACCCTGTCCGTCACCGAAGCCCGGGCCGCGTTGCCTGCGATCCTCGATCGGGTGTTGGCGGGCGAAGAGGTGACCATCACCCGTCACGGTGAGGCGGTCGCGGTGATCCTTCGGCCCGACGCCGTCCGTGTTCGTCGGGCCGATCAGGCTTTGGCCGATGCCGAGCGCCTGGCTGCGTTGTTGGCGCGGGGGCGAACATCAGCGCTGCCCGATGGCCCGGCCATCTCCGTTGAGCGCGCGGACGAACTTGTAGCGGCCGTCTCTGTGTCGCGCTCGGGGCGTTGACCGGTATCGCTGATCCAGGTGGATGCTTTCGATGCCGATGTCCTGATCTATGCAGCCGTGCCCGACCACCCGGACGGTCGGCGAATCCGTGCCCTTTTCCCGGTCGACGAGGCCACGGCCAGTTGGCGACCTTGCTGGAGCCCAGGTATCGGCTACGAGCCGCCGATGCTGTCCATCTCGCCGCCGCCGTGGCGGCCGGAGCGACGCGGTTCATCACCAACAACTCGTCGGACTTCCCCAAGTCCATCGCTGAAGTCGACGTGACCTACCCCGATGATCTGCCTGACCCAAAGGCCAGAACAGTCACGGACTAGGGGCGCAATACCTTCTCCATGGTCGGATGGAGGGCTACTGCCCCACCTTCGTCTTGCGCAGTGCGTTGTAGCCCTCGGGCCTCTGGATCCCGCCGGTGGGGCGCTGCCCCGGGGGTTGCGGCAGCGGGCGCCCGGTGTTGGGGGACTTCGGTCGGAGTGCGTTGTAGCCCTCGGGTCGTTGGATGCCGCCGATGGGTCGCTTGGGCTTGGCCGACTGAGGCGGAGGGACGGGGAGAGGCTTCGTGTTCACCGGAGCAACCACCGGTGGTGTGTTGACCACGGGTTGGGGTACCGGTGTCGTGTCGCCCACCCGATGGCCGCGCCGCCACGAGTCGGGGTTCGACGTGTCCTTGGCCTTGCTGACCAGACTGCCCTGACGGCCGATGTAGGACCCGTAGATCGTGCTGTCGACACCCTTCTTGGACTTCTCTTGGATCTGCTTGTCGTAGGTGCTCTGATCCCACTGTTTGACCAAATCACCGGTGTCGAGCTTGCCCTGGACCGACTTCTGGATCTCGGCGAGTCGGGCGTAGGTCTGCTGCAGTTCCTCGTCGCTGAACTTCTGGGACTTCTTGG
>CAZEFG010000381.1:0-2099 GCA_964511355.1 uncultured Iamiaceae bacterium | reverse complement strand
CTGCCCAGCGCCTAGCCATGGCCACCTACCGCTGCACCATCAACAGCCCCCGAACGCCAGAGGATGCGTTCGACTACCTGGCTCGATTCTCCAACGCCAGGGAGTGGGACCCGAGCGCCGTCAGCGCCCGAGATCTGACCGACGGGCCGGTCCGGGAAGGCTCCGAGTTCGAGGTGGTCGTCCGCTCGTTCGGCCGCGATCTTCCCTTCCGGTACCGGGTCACCGAGTACGACCGGCCGGAGCGAGTGGTGGTGCGGGCGGAACGGGGATCGATCACCTCCGAGGACACCATGACGGTGGTGGCACTTCCTGGCGGGGGAAGTGCCGTCACCTACCACGCCGAGCTTCGTACCTCAGGCGTTTGGCGCCTGCTGGAGCCGGTCCTGGCGGTGGCGTTCCAACGCATCGGGGCCAAGGCCGAGGGCGGGTTGCGCCGCCACCTCGGGGAGGAGGGCCGGTGAGGAGGCACGGTTCGGTTCCCGAGCCCGTCGCCCGGCTCCTGGACTCGGTTCTGGAGGCGACCATCGCCCCCAGCTTCAGTCGGATCGGTCCGGCCGTGCGGTCCTGGGCGTTCGGCTGGGATCAACCTCCCGTCGAAGCGCTCGCAGGCAAGGCCGTGGTGGTCACCGGGGCCACCTCGGGCATCGGAGAAGCTCTGGCGGCGCTGTTCCTCCACGCCGGGGCGCGGGTCCATGCCGTCGGCCGCGACGCCGAGAAGCTTGCCGGTGTTGCTCGACGCCTACGGGCCTCGGTCAGCGGCGCCCAGGTCACCGAGCACGTCGCTGATCTGGCCTCGCTCGACCAGGTGAGAACCCTGGCCGACGCCTTGGCGAGCGAACTGGATCGCGTTGACATCCTCGCCCATGTCGCCGGGGCTCTCGTCCACGAACGCCAGGCCACCGACGACGGCATCGAGCTCACCTTCCAGGTCCATGTGGTCGCTCCTCACCTGCTCACCTCGGCCCTGCTGCCCCGGCTGGGCGCGGCCCAGGGCCGGGTCATCACCGTCACCTCGGGCGGGATGTACACCCAACCCCTCGACGTGGGGGCGCTGCTCGACCCGCCCGAACCGTTCGACGGCACCCGTACCTACGCCCGGGCCAAGCGAGCCCAGGTGGAGATGACCGCTCAATGGGCGCGGACCAACGCCGGGACCGGCATCTGTTTTCACGTGATGCATCCCGGTTGGGTGGCCACACCGGGCCTGGTCACGAGCCTCCCCGGCTTCGCCCGTGTGCTGCGACCCCTGCTCCGCACTCCGGTGATGGGTGCCGACACCGCGTTCTGGCTGGCCTGGAGCCCCGAAGCGACGGCACCGGGCGGTGACCTGTGGCTCGATCGCCGCCAGCGCCGCACGGTCCTGCTGCCCGGCACCCGTCCGTCCCCCGCCGAAGTCGGTCGGCTCTGGTCGACCGTCGACAACCTTGCGAGGAGAAAGTGAAGATCGCCGTCATCGGCACCGGGGTCTCCGGCCTCGTCACTGCCCACCACCTCCACCGGACCCACGACATCACGGTCTATGAGGCCGACGATCGGGTGGGAGGTCACACCAACACCGTCGAGGTCGAGCTGCCCGACGGGCGCTTCGCCGTCGACACCGGTTTCATCGTCTGCAACGAACGGACCTACCCCAACTTCCTCGCCCTGCTCGATGAGCTGGGGGTAGCCACCCAACCGAGTGACATGAGCTTCTCGGTCAGCGACGCCAACTCGGGGCTCGAATACCGCGCCACCAACGTCAACAGCCTGTTCGCCCAACGCCGCAACCTGTTGCGCCCCGGGTTCGGCCGGATGATCATCGACATCGTCCGCTTCAATCGGGGCCTGCGACGAGACCTCGAAGCCGGTCGGCTCGACCCCAGCCGGTCCCTCGCCGACCACCTGGCTGACGGGCGCTACTCGTCGCAGTTCGTCGAGCTGTTCCTGATCCCGTTCGGCGCATCCATCTGGTCGGCTGACCCCACGACCTTCCTCGACTTCCCCACCGCCACCTACGCCCGCTTCATGGCCAACCACGGCCTGCTCGAGGTGGTGGGCCACCCGACCTGGCGCACGGTGGTCGGTGGGTCGAGCGCCTATGTGCGGGCGCTGACCGCCCC
>CAZEFG010000380.1:0-2107 GCA_964511355.1 uncultured Iamiaceae bacterium | reverse complement strand
TCACAGACCGACAACAACATCGACTCGGCGGGCAGGGCGATCAACAAGCCCCGCAGACGCGAATGCGACGCCAGCTTCGCTGCGGTTGAGGACAGCCCATGGGGGAACGGCGAGACCCTCCACAGCGCCCACACTCCCCCGTCGGTGCCCCAGATGAGATGGCCGACAATCGCTCGAGCTGGAGGTTTCACCGCGGGTCTCCCGCCACATAGAGCCGACCGGTCCGGGTCGATGCCGGACGTCGGTAAGACACCGGACGTCCCCGATTGGTGCCGGTACGCGGCGATGACCACAACATCAACCAACCCAGACCCGCCCGGGCCAAGCTGCGTCCTTCCACCCGGACCCGTCGCACCGACCAGGTGATCCCGATCGGTACCCCGAGCAGCACCACGGCCTGCAACGTGCCGGGAGCAAAACGGCTCCACAACCCGGCGGTCCACAACAAGGCGAGAAACGACACCAGCAACGTCACCAGCTGGGTGACCGTCAACTGAAACGGTGGGGTCCACCCAGCGATCCGGCCCAGCACCATCGGATGACGCCGGGCATGGGTGTAGCTGGCGCAGACGATCGACTCGACAGCGTCAGCCACCGAAAGGCTCCTGCACGACGACACCCATTCCCTGGAACTCCTCGCCGATCTTTTGTTCCAGGAACTCCACATTGTTGGTGCCCCAGATAACCGCCGCGCCGAACACGACCGCGCCCAGGGTGGGGACCAGCGACTTGGACTTGGCCCACACCGCAATCACCATGATCAGCGCCATGACCACGATCGCCGCCTGCACCAAGGCCTGAACCTCGGTGATCTTGCCAGCCAACATGTCGATCATCTCGACTCCTCTCTTTGAGTTACGCGCCCGGAGCGGACGCGATGGACACCGCCGTCGTCGACGACGGAGAAACAGGGGCGTCACTGGTGGCCGTCGAGGTCGGACCAGCGACAGTGGTCGAGGGCGCCACCGGCAGGGTTGAAGTCGGTGCGTCTTCAGGGGGAACGCCGGTCGCCCGGCGTAGTCGTGGCGCGCCCGAGACCGACGCAACCTCCCAGCGGCCGTCCCGGGCCACCAGGTCGATCTCATAGGACACAGTCCGCTGACCGCCAGTGGCAGTCGTGCCACGCACCCTGGTCCTCACCCGCCGGCCCGAAGGTGTCTCCTCGATGGCTTGGCGCTCCACCACCACCGCAACAAACGGGGCCGGTGACACCGCTTCGATCCCCGCATCAGCGGTCACATAAGGCGCGACCTGGCCCTCACCAGCCAGCAGCGCCGCCAGGAAACCTGCGACCGGCGCGGTCAGCGGGTCATCACGGTCAGGGACCGCCAAAGGCTGGCCCGCCAACCGGATACCAGACGGTCGTGCGGGTGCTGGAACCAGGGCCGGTTCGGTGACCGCCCCCAACACGCCATCCACATCGACCACCCCGACCTCGACGTGCCACACCCCCGTGCTCACCAGATCATCCGGGCCGGTCTCGACCACCGTGGCCGCCACCGTCACCGCCCAATAACCGGACTCCACCTCACGAACCGCCACCGTCGTGGCATCAGCCACCTGCCAGGTCGTACCCATCGTGACGCGACTGGTGGCCGCATCGGCGAGAACCTCAGCAGCTGCAGTTGGATCGGTGATCCACAGCCGGACGGTGTGCTCAGCGACCCCCGGAACTCCCAACGGCACCTGCGGCTCAACCGGTGGGCCCTCACCGGTCGGGTCAGCGCCCGAAGTAGCGACCGCCACCGCGGCCAACCCGGCGAAACCACCCAAAGCCCCCAGCGCCACCAACGACCACAACCCCGCCCGAACCAGGATCTGCAATACCGGGCGGGCAGCAACAGCGCCGTTAGCGCGGCTGGGTTCGTCCTGGGTGCGGCGGAGGGTCCACGACGGTCGCTTCATACCCCCAGATGCCAGCTACCGGAGTCGTTTGCGACACAGACTCGGGAAAACTCAGGTCCGGTCAGTAGCCGGCGTGTCCATCCCAGCAGTACTCGTCGAGGATGCCGATCTCGTCCATGTAGGAGCGATACCCTTCAAACTCCTCAGACCAGCACTCGCGTTGCCAGTCCAACCGATCCTGGTAATAAGCCTCGCTTTGCAT
>CAZEFG010000379.1:0-2143 GCA_964511355.1 uncultured Iamiaceae bacterium | reverse complement strand
GCCGCAGGGGTTGGCGTGCTTGATGATCGCCACCGCGGGCGATGCCCCCAGGTCGTGTACCAAAGCCCAAGCGGCGGCGGCGTCGTAGAGGTTGAGGTAGGAGAGTGGCAGCCCGCTGTGCTGTTCGACCTCGTCCCACCAACTGGTGGTGCCCACCTCGCGGTAGCGGGCACCGACCTGATGGGGGTTCTCGCCGTAGCGGAGATCCTGCACCCGCTCGATGGCCAGGTGAACGGTGGGCGGGAGGCTCGGCGCCTCACCGGCGTCGGCCGCGGTGCGGGCATCGACCTCGTCGAACCAGCCGACGATCGCCGCGTCGTAGGCGGCGGTGTGGGCAAAGGCGTCGCGGGCCAGACGGCGTCGGGTGGTGGCACTGAGGGCTCCGGTGTCGCGGAGCTCGGCCAGCACGGTCCCGTAGTCGAGGGGATTCACCACCACCCCCACGTGGGCGTGGTTCTTGGCCGCGGCGCGCACCATGGCCGGGCCCCCGATGTCGATGAGCGCGATCGAAGGGTCAGAGCCGAAGGGATAGAGGTTCGATACCAGCAGACCGAAGGGTGCGATGCCCTGGGCTTCGAGGTCGGCCCGATGCTCGGCGACGTCGAGATCGGCGAGCAGCCCGCCGTGGATACGGGGGTGCAGGGTCTTGACCCGATCCGAGAGCATCTCGGGTGAGCCGGTCACGTCCTCGACCGTCGTCACCAGCACCCCCGCCTCGTCGAGAGTGCGGGCCGTCCCACCACTGGAGACGATCTCCCAGCCGAGGGCCACCAGCCCCTTGGCCAGCTCGACCACGCCGGTTTTGTCATAGACCGAGATCAGGGCGCGGCGGGCGGTCATGGAAGCTCTCCTTGGATGAAACGTCGGATGGTGTCGGTGAGGAGTCGGCGCTCGACCACCTTGATGCGTTCGTGCAGCGTGGCCTCGGTGTCGTTGGCCAGGACCTCGACGGCCTCCTGAGCCAGGATCGGACCCTCGTCCATCTCGGCGGTGACGATGTGCACCGTGCAGCCGGTGACCTTCACTCCCATCGCGAGCGCCTCGCGCACCGCATGCCAGCCCTTGAAGGCGGGCAACAGGGCCGGGTGAGTGTTGATCATGCGGTCGGGGAAGGCGTCCGCGGCTTTGGGGATGACGGTGCCGAACCCGGCCATCACCACGAGTTCGATCTGGTGGCGACGCAGGGTGTCGACCACCTCTTCGCTGTAAGCGTCGCGGTCGAAGTCCTTGCCGAAGCTCTTGCGTTCGACGAGAACCGCCGAAATGCCGGCCTCCTCGGCCACGGTCAACGCTCTGCATGGGCGGTCGGCCACGACCAGTGAGACCGGGATCTCCGCGGCGATGATGGCCTCCAACAACGTTCCACTACCTGAGGCCAACACGGCGATACGCACGTCGCCCGACCGTAGCAGCCCTCGAGATCCAGCCAATTCAGTGATCTGGGCCATACGGCCCATTGGGGGCACAACGGCCCATGCATCGCCGCGCGGGCCTCTTCACGTGGTCTAGCGTGACGCGCACGTACGCATTCGCCGTTCTTTGGAGGCACGGGTGGATCTAAACAAACTGACTCTCAGCGACAAGGTCATCGCCGGTTCAGCAATTGGTTTGCTGATCTTTTCGTTCTTGCCCTGGTTCAAGGTCGATTTCGGGATCTTGGGCGCCGGGAATCTCACGATCAACGGCTGGGAGTGGTTCCTGTGGGGCATCATCCCGGTGCTGCTGGGCCTGATCATGCTCGCCCAGATCGCCATCACCGTCTTCGCCCCCGACACCAAGCTGCCTGACCTGCCCGTCACCTGGGGCCAGGTGCACCTTGGTGCTGGCGCCCTCGCGGCGCTGCTTGTCGTGCTCAAGCTCTTGATGGGCCAGACCGGCTGGGAGCGCTCCTTCGGGCTGTTCCTGTCGGCCGTGGCTGCGGTGGCTCTGGCCGCCGGCGGCTTCCTCAAGTTCCAAGAGGAGCAGAAGGGCACCACCAGCTCTGCTCCACCCAGCGCGTTCTGATCTAGCCGGCGGATAAGTACGAATGAGGCCCCGCTCGATCGAGCGGGGCCTCTTCGCGTACTGGCTAGGGAGCTAGGTCCCGACGGGGCTACAGGCCCTTGACGACCTCGACCATGAGCTGGCTGGCCTCGGTGGGGTT
>CAZEFG010000378.1:0-2144 GCA_964511355.1 uncultured Iamiaceae bacterium | reverse complement strand
TCCTCGAGCTGGTTGAGGTTGCGGTACACCACCGACCGATCGTGGTCCTTGAGACGATCGACCATCTCGTCGGCGGTGAGCGACGAGTCGGCTCCATACAGCAGCTCGATCAGCTGACGCTTGGCGGCGGTGACCCTTCCCCCGTGGTCGCGGATGCGCTGGATTGCGTCGTCGATGTCGACGGGCGGCGCTGGTGGCCGAGGTGCGGGATGGGTCATGGCGCGGGCTGGGTCATAGCGCGGGCTGGGTCATGGCTGATCTCGTAGCTGGCCGTCTCGCAGCCAAAGTACCCGGTCACACCAGTGGGAGAGCAGGGCCGTGTCGTGGGAGATGAGCAGCACGCCCATGCCCCGATCGACCCGCTCGCCGATCACGCCCAGCAACGCCGCTTGGGTCGAGACGTCGAGCATGGCGCCGGGCTCATCGGCGATCAGCACTTCGGGATGGAGCGAAAGCGAGCGGGCAAGGCAGGCCCGCTGTAGCTGTCCGTCGGAGACCTCGTTGGTCCGGCGGGTGAGCAGGTCGGGCGTGAGGCCGACCTCGGTAGCGAGCTCGACCGCCAGGGCATGTCGGGCCGCCTGCCCGCGAGGCAGTTGGCCGTGGATGCGCATTGGTTCGAGGATGGCGCCGGCCAGGCGGTACCGGGGATCGACCGCCGGACGAGGCGCCTGCCACAGCAGCTGGACCCGTCGCCGCTGTGCGGGCGACACATCGTGGCTGGCACCATCCACGGCCTGGCCGCCGAGGAGTACCCGGCCCGATGTGGGGGCCTCGACCAACGAAGCAATACGGGCGAGGGTCGACTTACCCGCCCCACTGGGACCGGCGAGACCCACCCGCTCGCCCCGGTCAATGGTGAGGCTCGCCCCGTCGAGAACTTGGCGAACGGTGCCACCGGACCCGTACCCGTGGCTCACCCCATCGATGGCGAGAATCGCGGCGTCGAGACTGTTCATGAGCGGTCACCGGAGTTGGGGAACGGCGGCTCGCCGCCCTGGATTCCCGCCGCGCCGCCGACACCCAAGACAACTTCGGGCGGGAGATGGATGCAACGAGCCATCCCGTGAAGGGTGGGAACCGGTGGGGGAACGCCATCGGTGCAGCCCAGAGTGGCGTGGGGGCAACGCGGCGCGAACGGGCAGCCGGGCGGAGGGTCCCCCAACTGCGGGGGCAGACCGGGGATGGGGCGGAGCCCCCGTTCGGGCAGCGCTCCGAGGAGACCCACGGTGTAGGGGTGAGCAGGAGAATCGAGCACCCAATCGGTGTCTCCCAACTCGACCAAGGTGCTGGCGTAGAGAACCGCGGTCCGGCCCCCCAGACGGGCAGCGAGGCGCAGGTCGTGGGTGATGACCACCAGCGAAGCCCCCCGGTCCCGCTGGAGGGAGACGAGCGCGTCGGCGGTGGCGTCGACCAGATCGGCGTCGAGCCCGTTGGTGGGCTCATCGGCGACGATCAACGAGGGGTCACCGATCGTGGCGAGGGTCGACACCACCCGCTGCTGCATCCCCCCGGATAGCTGGTGCGGGTAGCGCCCCCGCAGCTCGGCCCACGACAGGCCGAGCTGGCCGAGGCGTTCGTCGAGGGCCCGGTCGACGTCAGCGGGATCGAGGCCGCGGTGGCGGGCAGTCGAGACCGCCTGTCGACCGAGGCGCCGCACCGGGTTGAGCGCGGTGGCGGCACCCTGGGGAACCAGGGCCAGGTCCGACGCCCGCAGGCGCCGCCGCTCGCGCTCGGCCAAGGCGAAGAGATCGTACCCGGCCACCCGAATCGAGCCGCTGACCGTGGTGTTGCGGGGCAGCAGGCCGGTGAGGGCATTGGCCATGACCGTCTTGCCGCTGCCGCTCTCGCCCACCACCACCAGCACCTCGCCGGGGCCGACGGAGAGGCTTACATCGCGTAACGCTTGCACATCGCCCCAGCGGGTGTGGAAGGTCACCGAGACCGAATCGAGTTCGAGGACAGGGGCCGCGGCCGGAGGGGGAGCGCTCACAGCTGGAGCTCCGAGCCGACCTGGGGATCGAGTCGATCTCGGCCTCGCTCACCGAGCACCCCGATGCAGGCGGCGGTGACGAACAGCAACAGTCCGGGAAGGATGGCGACCCACCAGCCGCCGGCGAGGATGTTGGCCTGGCCGAGGCCGAGCA
>CAZEFG010000377.1:0-2158 GCA_964511355.1 uncultured Iamiaceae bacterium | reverse complement strand
CGCACGTGCTCAGCGCCCTGCGCAGCGAGTACTCCAAGCTCGGCCGCCTCGCCTCATCTACCGAGTTCGACCCCCTGTAGCCCCGCCGAGGCGGTTCGGGAGCGGTTAGTCCACGGTGATGCGCACGGCTTCGACGGCGGGGGCGGGGCCGGGGTCGATGCCCTCAGCCAGAGCGATCTCGAGGGCGGCCACGTCGCCGATGTAGACGAGATCGAGGAGCTGAGCCAGCGCCCCCTCGCCCCCGGCGTCGACCCTGACGATGTCGGCGACGACCTCGAGGGTGATGTCGTCGAGACGGTCGAGGCGATCGGTGTCGTGGGGATGTTCGAGGTCGTGGCGCAGGTCGATCTGAGTGAAGACCTGACGGGTGACGTCGCCGTGCTGACCCCAGCCGGCCACCTCGTTGTGGCACAGCTCGGGTACGAAGTTGGCGAAGGACGGGATCTTGGCGGTGAGGTTGAACTGCTGCTTCCAGCGTTCGGCCGCCACCCGACCCAAGGGCCCCGCGCCATAGACCAGCGGGAAGGTGCGCCCGACCGCTCGGGCCACGCGGGTGGCGTCGCTGGCCGATCCGGCGAGCTGGTCGCGGCGACGAGCGAGCTGCTCGACCGCGAGCCGCATCCAGTCGCGGCCACCGGGGAAGAAGCCGATCTGCTCCAGCGCCGACAGCGACGCCATCGACAGGGGCAGGAACTCGAGACGGGGGCCGACGTCGGTGGGCAGCTCAACCATCGGGGTCTGCCAGTTCTCGGACAGTTCGGCCAGGTAACCGTCGGATCCGGTCACGGCCAACAGATGGGCGCCGGCCTCGAACGCGGCCTCGGTGGCTTCGATGGTCTCGTCGGTGGCTCCCGAGACCGACAAGGACAACACCAGGCTCTCGGGACCCACGAACGAAGGGAGCTCATAGCCACGGTGCACGATGACCGGCACCGCCATGAAGGGTCCCGCTACCGCCCGGATCAGGTCGCCGGCGAGGGCGGCCTCACCCATGCCCACGACCACGACGTTGGACACCTGCTCGTGAGCCGGCAACCCGTCGATGGCACCGGTGGCGGCGATGAAGGCTTCGAGCCGTTCGGGGCGACCCCGAAGGCGAGCCTGGAGACCCGTGGAATCGAGTGGAGTGGTTTCGGTGCTCACGTCAGCCTCGTTCTGTCAGGAGGCGAACGTGGGCTCGATGCCCTCGGCCTCGACCTTGGCCATGATGCGATCGTGCTCCGCGTCGTCGACGGTCTCGGACTCATCGATCAACATGACGGGGATGTCGCCCTGCACCGAGTAACGCCGCTTGAGTCGGGGGTTGTAGAGCGCTTCCTCGTCGGCCAGATACAGCAGAGGCCCCTTGTCGTCGGGGCAGGCGAGGATCTCAAGGAGTTGGGGATCGAGTGCCATTGAAGATGCCTTTCAGGGCGAGGAGAGAAGGGACCGGACCTCAGCGACGCGAGCATCGCACTCGGCCGCGCTGGCCGCTTCGAGGTTGAGACGAAGCAAGGGCTCGGTATTGGACGGACGTAGGTTGAACCACCAGTCGCCGAGATCGACGGTGAGGCCGTCGAGGTAGTCCTGGGGGTGATCGGCGTAGGCCTCGGCTACCCGGGCGATGACCGCTTGCGGGTCGTCGACGACGGTGTTGATCTCGCCGGAAGCGGCGTAACGATTCAGAGGCGCGAGCAGCGCCGACAGGCTGCCTCCGGATTGGCTGAGGCGCTCAAGCACCACCAGGGCGGCGATGAGACCCGAATCGGCTCGCCAGTTGTCGCGGAAGTAATAGTGGGCTGAGTGTTCGCCACCGAACGCGGCCCCCGTTTCGGCCATGACAGCCTTGATGAACGAGTGCCCCACCCGGGATCGGATCGGCTCGCCCCCGTGCTCGCGAACCACCTCGGCGACCGTCTTGGAACAGATCAGGTTGTGGATGATCTTGGCCCCCGGGTTCTTGTCGAGCACCCCGATGGCGATCAGCGCCGTGGTGAGCGACCCCGAAACGGGCTCTCCGCGCTCGTCGACGAGGAACACGCGGTCGGCGTCGCCGTCGAAGGCCAAGCCGATGTCGGCGCCGACCTCGACCACCCGCGCCCGCAGGTCAGCCAGGTTCTCGACCTGGATGGGGTCAGCCGGATGGTTGGGGACGGTGCCGTCGAGTTCGGGGTACATC
>CAZEFG010000376.1:0-2159 GCA_964511355.1 uncultured Iamiaceae bacterium | reverse complement strand
TCGAGGTGCGCACGTACCCGCAGGTCACCACGCTGGTGAACCGCATCGACTGGCTGGCCAGCTTCTGCAACGAGGTCCCCTTCATCCTCGCCGCCGAGCAGCTGATGGAGGTCGAGGCCCCGCCCCGGGCCCAGTACCTGCGGACGATCTTCCACGAGATGGGCCGCATCTCGCACATGATCATGTTCCTCGGCGACATGGGCGTGCAGATCGGTGCCCTGACGCCGATGTTCTACGCCATGCGCGACCGCGAGTTCGTGCTCAACCAGATCGAGTCGGTCTCCGGCGGCCGGTTCCACCCGAACTTCAACCGGATCGGCGGCCTCAAGGACGACCTGCCGAAGGGTTGGATCGAGGAGACGATCCGGATCATGCGCCGGATCGAGGCCTTCTGCGACCAGATGGAGGACCTGCTCCTCTACAACGAGATCTTCGAGCAGCGCACCCGCGGCATCGGCATCATCCCGGCCGAGGTCGCCCAGCACTACGGGCTCTCCGGCGCAAACCTGCGGGCCTCCGGCGTCGACTGGGACCTGCGCCGGGACGTCGACGTGCCCATGGCCTGGAAGCACGCCGACTTCAAGGTCATCACCCACACCGACGGCGACGCCTTCGCCCGCTCCTGGGTCCGCACCCAGGAGACCCGCGAGGCGGCGCGCATCGTCACCCAGCTCTGCGAGGACATGCCCTCCGGGCCGATCATGGCCAAGGTGCCCCGCATCATCAAGGTGCCCGCCGGCGAGGCGTACGTGGCCACCGAGAACCCGCTGGGCGAGATGGGCTACTACGTCGTCTCCAAGGGCGACCTCGGCCCGTTCCGGGTCCGGATCCGCACCGCCAGCTTCAACAACATCTCGATCACCCCGTGGCTGCTGCGGGGCGTCTACGTGCCGGACATCGTCGCCATCCTCGGCTCGCTGTACTTCATCCTGGGAGACATCGACAAGTGATGTTCGGCCTGGAGCTCGCGTACTGGCAGGAGTCGATCCTGCGCGGGGTCGGCGTCCTCGCGGCCGTGCTGCTGCCCGCGGGCACGTTCGTCTACGTCTTCCTGTTCAAGATGGTCAGCTTCATGCAGAACCGCCTCGGGCCCATGGAAGCGGGCCCGTACGGCTCCATGCAGCTGCTCGCCGAGGTGGGCAAGTCCCTGCAGAAGGAAGATGTCATCCCCGACCAGGCCGATCGCCCGCTGTTCAAGCTGGCGCCGTACCTGGTGGTGGCCGCCTCGCTGCTGGTCTACGTGGCCATCCCGTTCGGGCCGGACATGGTCTTCATCGACAACCGGTACTTCGGCACCGGCATCTTCTACGTGATGGCCGTCGCGTCGATCTCGGTGATCGGCGTCATCCTCGCCGGCTGGGCGTCGGCGTCGAAGTACGCGCTGCTCGGCGGCCTGCGGGCGGCCGGCCAGCTGATCGCCTACGAGCTGCCCCTGGTGCTCTCGGTGGTGGGCGTGGTCATCCAGGCCGGCACCCTCGACCTGCAGCGCATCGTGGTCGCCCAGGCCGAAGGTGAGATCTTCGGCTTCGGCGCCCTCGGCAACCCCTACATCCTCACCCAGTTCGTCGGTCTGTTCATCTTCCTCGTCGCCCTCCAGGCCGAGCTCGGCCAGGCCCCCTTCGACATGCCGGTGGCCGAGTCCGAGGTCGTCGGCGGCTACCACGTCGAGTACACCGGCCTTCGCTTCCTGCTGTTCTTCATCGGCGAGTTCGCCACCGCCGGTGCCTTCTCCGCCATCGCCGCCACGCTGTTCCTCGGCGGCTGGTGGCTGCCCGGCCTCGACCTCGACGCCAGCTACATGAACGTCGTCGGTCCGATCGTGCTGCTCGCGAAGATGATGATCTTCGGTGGCCTCATCTTCTTCCTCCGCTTCACGTTCCCCCGGTTCCGGGAGGATCAGCTCCAGCGCTTCGCCTGGAAGTTCCTGATCCCCCTGGCCCTGGTGAACCTCGCGGCCACCGGCATCCTCAAGGTGGTGTTCTGATGCGCCCGAAGCCGAAGGTCCCCGGTCTGCTCACCGGGATGAAGGTCACCTTCTCCGAGATGCTGCAGCCGAACGTGACGGTGCAGTACCCGCGGGAGAAGGAGCCGCCCACCGCGCGCGCCCGCGGCGTCATCGCCCTCAAGGAGGAGAACTGCACCGTCTGCATGCTGTGCGC
>CAZEFG010000375.1:0-2184 GCA_964511355.1 uncultured Iamiaceae bacterium | reverse complement strand
CTGTGGTCGATCTCGATGTCGTAGATGTTGACATCGAGTTCGGTGGCCAAGGTGGTGATGGTGGCCAGCTCTCCGGGTCGGTCAGTGATCGGAACCCGGACCTCGGCCAGTTCGCCAGGCCGCACCGAACGGGTGGGCAGGCCGTTGCGAGCAGCCCGGGCAGCCGCCAGGGTCTTCAACAGCGCCGGACGGTCCTGGCCGGCGACCTGATCACGGAGGTCGGCCAGAGCGGCGATGAGTTCATCGAGGGTCGTCGCGATGGCCGACCGATTGGCCACACACACGTCGGGCCAGATGCCGGGATGCCCCGACGCAATGCGGGTCATGTCGCGAAACCCGCCTGCCGCCAGACGCAACAAGCCCCGCTGCTCTTCGGCTCGGGTGGCCGCCAACGACATCAGTGCGGCCGCGGTGAGGTGCGGCACGTGCGACACGACCGCGACCAGATTGTCGTGCCGTTCGGGCGAGACCTCGATGACCTCGGCTCCCAGGCTGGTGACCACGGATCGGACGAGTGTGTAGGCGTCGGCGTCGGTGTGCTCGACCGGGGTCAGGACCCATACCGCTCCGTCGAACAGGTCGGCGCTGGCCCCGTCGAGACCCTCCTGTTCAGAACCGGCCATCGGGTGGCCGCCCACGAAGCGGGGATCGGCAACCGAATCGACGACCGGGCCTTTGACCCCGCCTACGTCGGTGACCACCGCTGGGGTGGCGGCGAGGGTTTCGGCCACCGCGGCAGCGACTTCTCCCACGGGGGTGGCCACGAACACGATCTCGGCACCGGGGTCGATACCCGCGGCGGCGATGATGCCTTCAGTGAGGGCCCGATCGGTTCGGGTCGAGTCGTGATCGGTACCTGATACCGACCAGCCCCGATCGCGGAGGGCCAGCGCGATCGACCCCCCGATCAGCCCCAGACCGACGACCGACGCTCGCCGCTCGGCACTCAACGGGCCGAGACAGGGTCGACGACGAGAATCGCGACCGGTGTCGGGTCGGCGCAGAGGATCCGAAGGGGACGCATGGCCCTGATGCTACCGGGACGAGTCGGAGCCCTCGGCCGCCTTTGTTTCAAGGCCCCTGACCTCGTCGGCTGTGAGTTCTCGCCACTCGCCCGGAGGCAGACGCCGGTCGGCCAGTTCGGCGATGCGGGTCCGAATCAGCCGTCGGACGGGGTGGCCGACGGCTTCACACATGCGCCTGACCTGGCGATTGCGGCCCTCGTGGATCACCAGCCGGAGCACCGAGTCCTCGATGGCCGCTACCTGGGCGGGGGCAGTGGCCCCGTCGTCGAGCTCGACTCCTTCACGTAGACGGCGTAGCGCCGCTCGCGACGGCACACCTTCGACCTCGGCGACGTACTCCTTTTCGACCCCGAACGACGGATGGGTCAGACGATGGGCAAGGTCGCCATCGTTGGTGAGAATGAGCAGACCCTCGGTGTCGGCGTCGAGGCGCCCGACCGGGAACACGCGGGGTTCGCTCGGGACCATCTCGATGACCGTGGGACGACCGTGCGTGTCGGCCGCGGTGGTGATGACCCCTGCCGGCTTGTTGAGCAGGTAGTACACCAGCCCGGGCCGGATCGAGAGCGGAACACCGTCGACCTCGACCCGGTCGGCATCGATGTCGACCCGTCGACCCAACACCGCCACCTCACCGTTGACGGTGACCCGTTCGTCTTCGATCAACTCCTCACAGACCCGACGGCTACCCAACCCGGCCCGGGCCAGGACCTTCTGGAGGCGCTCGCCGTCAGGAAGGGGGCGGTCGCTCACCCCGGGCCGGAGCCGAAGTCAGGCTCGTCGGCCGGGGCTGGATCAGGCTCGGAGTCGGACTCGGAGTCAGTGACCACTGGATCATCGGGGCCACCGTTGGGGCTTGTGGCGTCGGCCTCGGCCGTCGCCTCGATACGCAGGCCGTGTTCGAGCGCTTCGACCACCTCGGCTCCTGGTACGAAGTCGCCGAGTGCCGGCAGGTCGGCGAGCGAATCGAGCCCCAGACGTTCGAGGAAGGTCTGGGTGGTGCCGAACAGGACCGCCTGTCCGGGGCCGGGGTCTCGGCCGATCTCGTCGATGTAGCCCCTCTGCTGCAAGGTGCGCATCACACCATCGACGCTCACGCCGCGGATCGCCGCCACCTGGGCCCGCGACACCGGCTGCTTGTAGGCCACGATGGCCAAGG
>CAZEFG010000374.1:0-2184 GCA_964511355.1 uncultured Iamiaceae bacterium | reverse complement strand
ATCCGGACGCCAGGGCGCCGGGGTGTCACTCCACCGGATGGTGGAGAGGTCACTTGTAGCGGTAGGTGATGCGACCCCGGGTGAGGTCGTAAGGAGTCAGTTCCACCTGGACGCGGTCGCCGGGCAGGATGCGGATGTAGTGCATGCGCATCTTGCCGGAGATATGGGCCAGCACCTTGTGGCCGTTCTCCAACTCGACTCGGAACATTGCATTCGGGAGCGGTTCGACGACCGTTCCCTCGAGAACGATCGCGTCTTCCTTTGGCTTTGCCAGAACTATCCTCCAGATCGAAACAACTCATGGTGAATCATGGGCACCATGCGACCGGCTTCCACGCGGCCGGACGGCGCGCAGCCACCCGGCGCAGGGCCGAAGGGTAACGTTAGCGCGCCGCGGCGCCCAGGCCAACTCGACGCCATACCAGACTTCTTCCGCCCATTGGTGCATGGCCTGCTTCGACGACGCGTAGGGGTGCAGATCATCGAAACGAGCTGGCGGTGAGGATCTCGGGGCCGTCTTCGGTCACGGCGATGGTGTGTTCGGCATGGGCCGACCACAACCGGTCGGCGGTGAGCACCGTCCAGCCATCGTCGGCCAACTCGGTTTCGGGGGCACCGAGATTCACCATGGGCTCCACCGCGAACACGTTGCCGACCTGGATCTTGGCGCCGGTGCCGCGCTGGCCGTAGTTGGGCACGTCGGGTCGTTCGTGCATGGCTCGGCCGATGCCGTGGCCGACGTATTCACGCACGACCGAAAAGCCCGCGGCTTCGACCACCTCTTGAATGGCGGCACCCAGGTCACCGAGGCGGTTGCCATCGCGCAGTTCTTCTATACCGGCGCGCAGCGATGCCTCGGTCACGTCGATCAGGCGCTGGTACTCGGAGTCGATCTCACCCACCCCCACCGTGAAGGCGGCGTCGCCATGCCAGCCGGCGACCACCGCGCCGCAGTCGACCGAGACGATGTCGCCTTCGTCGAGGACCCGAGAACTGGGGATCCCGTGCACCAGGACCTCGTTGGGCGAAGTGCAGATCACCGCCGGGAAGGGCGGGTTCCCGTAGCCCAAGAAGTTGGAGGTCGCGCCGCGTCGCTCGATCACCTCGCGGCCGATGCGGTCGAGATCGGCCGTGGTCACCCCCGGCCGGATCGCTTCACGGATTCGCTCGTGCATCTCGGCCACCACACGCCCGGCGAGACGCATGAGAGCGATCTCGTCGGGAGACCGACGGGCGGCACCGCCTCGGATCAGGACTCGCTCCCGGCCCCAGATCCGCGAGCCGAGTCGATGGCCGCGACCAACCGGCCAAAGACCTCATCGACCGTGCCCAGGCCGTCGACGACCACCAAGAGGCCTCGCTGCTCGTAGAAGTCGATGAGGGGAGCAGTCTCGCGCTCGTAGAGATCGAGCCGACGATCGATGGCATCGGGCGTGTCGTCGTCGCGACCCCGGGCCACCATGCGCTCGCGCACCTCGTCGAGGGGAACTTCGAGGTTGACCGCGGCGTGGAGGCCGTCTGCGCCCAGGATCCCGTCGAGCGCCTCAGCCTGGGCGACAGTACGCGGGAACCCGTCGAGCAGGAAACCGCCGGACTGGGCGTCGTCCTTTCCCAGGCGCTCGCCTACCAGCCCCACCATCACGTCGTCGGGGACGAGGTCGCCGCGGCCCATGATCTCGGCCGCCTTGCGTCCGAAGTCGGTGCCCTCTGCCACCGCGCTGCGCAACATGTCGCCGGTGGAGATGTGGGGCGCACCGTAGTGCTCGGCCAGCTGCACAGCCTGGGTTCCCTTGCCCGAGCCCTGGCGGCCGAGCAGTACGAGGCGAACTCCGCTCATTTGAGGAACCCCTCGTAGTTGCGCATCATCAACTGGCTGTCGATCTGCTTCATGGTCTCGAGAGCCACGCCGGCGGCGATGAGCAGCGAGATGCCTCCGAAAGCGAATTGCGCCTGATCGCCGGGCAAGATGTTGGACAACAAGATGTCGGGCGCCAGCGCCACGGCGGCAATGAACAGCGCTCCGGGCAGGGTGATGCGGGACAGGATCTTGGCCAGGTGCCGTTCGGTCTGGATGCCGGGACGGATGCCCGGGATGAAGCCGCCCTGCTTACGGAGGGTGTCGGCCTGCTTGGCCGGATCGAAGGTGATCGAGGTGTAGAAGTAGGCGAAGCCGATGATCATCAG
>CAZEFG010000373.1:0-2208 GCA_964511355.1 uncultured Iamiaceae bacterium | reverse complement strand
GAAGGCCGCGACCTCGCGCGGGCGGTGTCGGGTGGGCTGCTGTTCGGCGTGCCGCTCCTCTACACCATGGAGGTTTGGTGGCTCGGTGCCCACACGTCGCCCGGCCAGATGTTGATCACCCTGGCTTTGCTCTTCGCCGCGCTGTTGGGGCTCAACGCCACCGTCGGGTTCCGCGACACCCGCGACCTGAGCATCATCGAAGCAGCTGAGGACACCCTCGAGGCAATCGCCATCGGCATCGTGACCACCACGCTGGTGCTGGTCGTGCTTCGTCAGATCACCCTCGAAACCTCCCTCCCCTCGGGGCTCGGCAGCGTGGTCAACGAGTGCATACCGTTCTGTCTCGGCATCGGCGTGGCCCGCTACCTCCTCCAAGGCGACCCCGGTCTCTCCGAGGACGACACCGCCGAAGACGACACCGCCGAGGACGACACCGCCGAGGACGACACCACCGAGAATGGAGCCTCCGAAGACGAGGCGACGTTGCGCGGCAGTCTGGCTGACGTCGGCGCCACCGCGCTGGGGGCGACCTTTGTCGGCCTCGCCATCGCGCCGACCGACGAGGTTTCGATGCTGGCCGCCGCCATGGGCCCGGCTTGGCAGGTCGTCGTCCTGGTCGGAACCCTCGCCATGTCATACATGGTCGTGTTCATCGCCGGGTTCGCCGGCCAGGACCGACGCCACCAGCACCAGGGCATCTTCGACCGGCCTCTCACCGAGACCTTTGTGACCTACCTCGTTGCTCTGGCCGTCTCGGCCGTGTTGCTGTGGGTGTTCCAACGAGGCATCAGCCCACCGTCGGACTTCTTCGCCCGGGTCGTCGTCCTCGGTCTGCCCGCTTCGGTCGGCGGCGCGGTGGGGAGGTTGGCGCTGTGACCCCGAGACCCGAACGCAGCCCGGCCGAGTGGACCTCGCTGGTCGCCTCAGCGGGGGTCGTGCTCCTCGTCATCGTGTTGATCCTGTTGCAGATTCCCGGCGACGACCTCCCGGCCGCCCCGGTCGTCGAGGTCGAAGGGGTCCGCCAGGTCGGCGAGGTGTTCCACGTCGATGTGACCGTGCGCAACGACGGTGACGCCACCGCGGCGGCGGTGCAGGTGGTGGCCGAGCTGGTGGTCGACGACACCACCTACGAAGGCGAGCAGACCGTCGACTACCTGAGCGAGGACGAGAACCACGACCTCGTGTTCGTGTTCGACAACGATCCTGACGACGGAGAACTGGACGTCAAGATCGCCAGCTTCGCCATCCCCTGACGCTGCGAAGTGGCGACCGCAGGGACGGCCCGCCATCCCCCATCCCAGCAGCGATTGGCGGGACAATCAGCACCATGAATCAGCCTGCACCACCGCCGCCTCCTTCGAGCCAACCTTCGGGACCACCGCCGGGGCACTACCGAGCATCCGACGGCCGGGACTATCCGATTCCGGCTGGTTACTACCTGGCCTCCGACGGCCAGCTCTATCCCACCGCCGCGGCCACTACGACCCCAGCTGGGACCCCACCCACGGCCCCCGGCGCGGCGGCAACCGCGGGCTGGCGCTGGGACGCCGCGTCGATCGCGCTGGTCGCCGGCGTCGCCGTGGTGGCAGTCGGGGCGTTCCTTCCCTGGGTGCAGGTCTCCCTACCTGCGGTCTTCGACGGCCTCATCGACGCGCCCAGGAGCAAGAGCGGCATCGACGGCGACGGCACCATCACCCTCGGCCTCGCCGTCGCGGCCGCCATTCTCGGCGCGGTCGGGATCGTCAAGGCCAGCAAAGGCATGATCATCGGCTCGATCGTGGCCGCCGTTCTCATAGTTCTTGTCGCCATCATCGACATGGCCGACGTTGCCTCGGGCGTCGATGACTTTGACCTCGGTATCGAAGTGTCCATCGGCATCGGCCTGTACCTCACCTTCATCGGAGGGGTGGTGGCGGCCATCGGGGCGATCCTGGCCCTGCGCTCCCGCCCTTAGAAGTAGGCGGCGATCGGGCCGGTGGGGCCGTCGATGACCCTCACCGGCGTGTCGAACACCCGGCTGAGGATCTCATCGGTCATGATCTCAGCCGGGGGCCCGCACTCCACTACACAGCCGTCCTTCAGCGCGCAGATCATGTCGGCGTACTGAGCGGCGAAGTTGATGTCGTGCAAGACGATCACCACCGTGCGCCCCAGCTCGACCGACGCCTCACGCAGGTGCTGCATCATGCGTACGGCGTGGCGCATGTC
>CAZEFG010000372.1:0-2235 GCA_964511355.1 uncultured Iamiaceae bacterium | reverse complement strand
GAAGTAGCCCTCGGTGTCGCCCACGTAGTGGCCGTCGAGCCACACGTCGCCCTGGTAGAACACGCCGTCGAGCACCAACCACCACCGGTTGCCGCCCGGCTCCGAATCGACGTCGAATCGGTCCCCGGCCGCCGAACGCGACGAATCGACGTCGAATCGGTACCGATGCAGCACCGGGCCGTCGGCGTCGGCGAAGGCGGGGTTGGCCCTCCAGTGACCGGGCACCGCCAGGTCGTGCCAGTCAGGGTCGCTGGCGTCGTCGAGATCGGGGTCACTGAAGCGACGGCGCCGCTCGGGGTCGGCCAACGCCGCACGCCAGGTTGCGCTCAGATCGATCTCGGCCACGCATCGACGCTAGCGGTCGGTCCCAGAGCCACCTCACAGAAGTCGGACCTCTTCGGGTCGGGATGGTCTAGGTTGTCGCCGGTCAGGTGCAGTCTCGCGGTCGGTCCCTCGCGGGGGGCCAGGCGACCATTCGAAACGGAAGAGTGCGCGGGTGAGCGACGAGGGCGCGGCAGGTAACGACGGTGGGGCCGGTGACAACGGGCCAGCCGTGCCGGCCGCTCCTGCGGGTCCGGGCAGTGGAAGCTACGCCGGTTCCGGCCAAGGCGAAGGCTTCGATCAACTGACTCGAGCTGCGGGCGGCGGCATGTCGCGCCGCGCCATGCTGCGGCTCGGCATTGGCGCCGTCGTGGCGGCGATGGTGGCTTGGTTCCTGTGGAGCCGGCGAGGCGGATCCGAGTGTGCCACCGGGTCGAGATGCGGGGATCGCCACTACTGCAACGAAGACGAGACCTGCATCTGCACCGAGACCATCGAGGGCAACCTCCGATGTGGGCAGCTCCCCCCTTATTGCAACGTCCCCCTCTGCACTACCAGTGCCGACTGCGCCCACCTGGGCGAGGGTTGGTTCTGCGACACCCCCGACAGCGGGTGCTGCACCGATCCTCCCGCTGAGCTGTCTCGCTGCATCGCGCCGTGCGGGGCGGAGTACCCGCCGCCGCCCACCACCACGACCACCACGACGACCCCACAGGACGAGACCGAAGAACCCGAAGAGCCCGAAGAGCCAATCGACGATGGCGAGCCGGCATACCTGCAGCGCACCGAGAGCCAAGAGGACGGTCTGCTCTTCTTCACGCGCCGTGAAGACGGGTCGGGGGAGTACTACTTCGGTGAGGTCGGGCGCGGCGACGCCTTGTCGCTCACCCACGTCATGTTCGTTCAGCCCGACGGCACCACCGCCGCGGTCGTGGTCAACGAGGATCTTCTGCCGGTCAGCTGGGTCGCCCCCCGGGTGTCCATCGCGGCGCGCTCCGAAACCCGAGACACGCCCCTCGACCCGAACGATGCTCTGCACGCGGTGATCATCGACGCCGAAGAGACGGTGCACCGGCTCGGGCTGGTCCCCGGCGACCTGCGGGGGGTGGTGCGGCGAGGCGAGGCGATCACCAGCGAGAGCTACGAGGGCGCCCGAGCAGTGTTGCAGGAGGCATCCGGCGGTTGGGATGCCCTCGTCGAGGCCGCCCTTCGCCCGGGACCCGAACAGCCTCAGCGGATCGCCAACGCGGTGGGCATGTCGATCACCCACGTTGGCGCTGCCCTCCTGAATCTGGCCCGTGGCGACAACGCGGATGCACCGCCCGCACCCGACGACGAATCATCGCCGGATCCGACCGTCGACGAGACCAACGCCGAGGCAACCGACGAAGAAGCAGCCGGGCTCACCGCCCCCGCGGCGCCCCTGCTGCTCGGCTCGGCGGTAGCTGGGCGAGCCACAGCCAGCCGGTCGGTGCCTCGGCAGTTGCCAGGCGGGGCCATCGTGGGTCCGCTGCTCGAGACGATGGTGAAGGGCTCGCTTCTCAACCTTGGCGCCGAGACACTGTTCGGACCCAAGCCCCCTACCGACCCTGCCGTCCCAACCATGGACCTGTTGCTCTGCCAGGGAGCGACGTCTTTCGGAACCGTGTGTCACTACACGTACTTCAGACGCGACGACATCATGGGTTGTCTCGACTTCTGCAAGACCGACCTCAGTTGCTACACCAACATCTGCGCGCCGGTAGTCCTGAGCGCGCAAGAGGCCATGAGTGGCTGGTGGTGAGCGGTCTGACGGCACGGGGTTCTGGAGGCATGAAGTGACCCGATGTCGGACCTAGCGCTCCTGGCGCAGTGGGCGCTGGCGGTTGTGCTCGCGATCTCAGGTGTGGCCAAGCTCGTCGACCGGGCCGGCAC
>CAZEFG010000371.1:0-2249 GCA_964511355.1 uncultured Iamiaceae bacterium | reverse complement strand
GGGACGTGGCCCCCATGCCGGTCATCATCTCCGAAGCCGGGGGACGCTTCACCTCGACCGCCGGTGAGTCCGGCGCCGAGCACGGCAGCGGCATCGCCAGCAACGGTCTGCTGCACGACGACCTGCTGGCTCTGATCCGATGAGCACCAGCTCTGTCGGCGGCGGGTCGCCGACCCCTCCTACCGAGGCGTTCTTCTCGGTCGGTCCTGATGCTCAGTTGATCCCGCGGCCCCATGCCCGCAGTCCCTGGGCGCCCGACATGATGCATGGGCGCCACCTCGCCGGGTTGGCGGCGCGCCACGTCGAGCTCAACCACCTCGACGAGGGATTGCGTCCCGTTCGGCTGACCATCGACCTGTTCCGCTTACCGCCGATGGAGCCGGTGACCGAGACCAGCCGGGTGTTGCGCGCCGGCCGGCGCATCAAGGTGGTCGAGGTGGTCCAGGCCATCGCCGACACCGAGGTGGCGCGGTCGGTCGTGGTGCTCATGCGCACGAGCCCCCATCCCGAGGGCGAAGTCTGGACTCCCGAGCCTTGGGACGTGCCCGCACCCGACTCGGTAGCGCCCCCGCCCGACTCCCCCATGCGCCAGATGACCTCGATGGAGGTCCGAGCCATCGACGGTATGGGATTCGGCGCCCCCGGTCAGCGTCGGGTGTGGTTCCGCGACCAGCTCGGTCTCGTCGATGATGAAGCGTTGTCTGCCTTTCAGCGGCTGGCGATGGCGTCGGACTTCGCCAGCCCCCTGGCCAACTCATCGGACCAGGGCCTCCGCTTCATCAACGGCGACATCAATGTGATGGTCGGGCGTCTTCCGGTGGGCGACTGGATCGGTATCGAGGTCGGGGGCCACATCGGACACGAAGGTGTCGCGGTCGCGCGCTGTGATCTCTACGACGTCGAGGGTCGGGTCGCGTTCGTCGACGTGAGCGCGGTGGCCAACCAGCCCATGGCCCCTCCCGCGGGTGGACCGCCGAGCGAAGGAGCAGGGTCGAAACCCGGTTGATCCGCCCGTCGTCAGCGGTGAGCCTGAGCGCATGCCGGTGAGGATGCACGCTGACGAGGTCGACATCGACGAACAGCTCGTCTGCCGACTCCTCGACGCCCAGTTTCCCCACCTGTCCTCCCAACCGCTAGTGCCCGTCGAGCCGTGGGGCACCGACCACGGCATCTGGCGGCTGGGCGACGATCTTGTAGTGCGGCTCCCTCGCATCCACTGGGCGACGGGGCAGGTCGACCTGGAACGGACCTGGCTCCCCAGGCTCGCGCCGCACCTTCCCGTCACGGTGCCCGAACCAGTCGCCGTCGGAGAACCCGGCTTCGGCTACCCGTACCGTTGGGCGGTCCACCGCTGGCTGCCCGGAGTGCTGGCGTCGCCACATCGCATCGACGATCCGGTCGGCTTCGCTCTCGATGTCGCGGAGGTGCTCCGGGCTCTCGGGACCATTCCGACCGACGGCGCGCCAGCGGCTCGCAACCGGGCCCGCCCGGTCCAGGACTACGACCAGTCGACGCGCCGGGCCATCGCCGCCGCCAGCCACCTGATCGACGCCGACGCGGCGACCGCGGTGTGGGAACAAGCCCTGGCGGCCGAACCGCATGGAGGCCCGCCGGTGTGGGTGCACGGCGACCTCGAAGGCAACTGCCTGATCACAGGGGGCCGCCTCAGCGGGCTGGTCGATTGGGGCTCGGCCTGCGCCGGCGATCCCGCGGTCGACGTGCAGGTCGTGTGGTCACCGCTGTTCACCCATGCCGGTCGTCTCGCCTTCCTCGCCGCCCTCGATGTCGACGACGCCACGCTCGCTCGCAGCCGGGGCGCAGCGATCCACCAGGCATGCGCCGCCCTCCCCTACTACCTCGACACCTATCCCCTGATCGTCGAGCGGTCCTGGCACAAGCTCGCGGCCCTTGGCGTCGCACGACGGGCCTGACCACAGGAGCCAACCAACGGGTCCGTGGACGTTCGATGTCACACCCCTTCCGCATACTTAGGGGTATGACATGCAAGTCCGATCTGGAGGCGATGCGCCGGGCGTTGGCGGAGGTTGATCCGTCGGGCCTGTCGCCGCGCCAGGCCGAGGATCTGTTGGCCGAGGCAGTGGGGGTGGCCAACGCAGCGTGGGCGCTGGCGGGACGGGCGACTGTTCGGGTGGGCGAGACCGACGCCTTCCGCCGCTGCGGCGATCGCAGCGCCGCACATCATCTCGGCCGGGTGGCCGGGGTCGGTCTGGGCGCGGCCAGGGCGGTGG